>NZ_RXRN01000022.1:0-71554 GCF_003986875.1 Enterobacter sp. WCHEn090032 | reverse complement strand
GCAGCCTTACTCAATAAAGATGTGCGGATAAAACCGTGACAGATCCTGCGTGATCAGCGCGCGATCTTCGCGGATGCCAATTCCGGCAGGTTGATCGTTGATGAGCCAGCTGCCAATCAGCGTATAACTGTCGCCAAATTTCGGCAGTTGATAGAACTCCTGGACGATCATCCCTTCTTCGCCGTAAGGCCCTTCAACCGCTTCCAGCGTTTTACCGTTTTCGATAATGGAGACGTTTGCCCCCTCGCGAGAGAAGATAGGCTTCACGACATATTTTTCCATTTGCGGGTAATCATCTTCCGCAAAATAGGCCGGCAGCAGGTTCGGGTGGTTCGGGAACATCTCCCACAGCATCGGCAGCAGGGCCTTGTTGGAGATAATGCTCTTCCAGGCCGGTTCCAGCCAGCGTACGCCCGCATCTTCCAGCTTGGTGGAGAACATCTCACGCAGCATGTATTCCCACGGGTAGAGTTTGAACAGGTTACTGATCACCTGGTCCTGCATGTCGGTAAACTGACCTTTCTCACCCAGGCCGATATCCTCGATATAGAGGAACTCGGTCGCCACTTCCGCTTCGGCCGCACAGTCCTGCAGATACTGAACCGTGCCACGGTCTTCTTCCGTGTCGCGGCAGCAGGCGAGATGCAGCAGGTTGAAGCCATGCTGTTCACGCAGCTCGGCAAAACGCTCGATCAGCTTTTCCTGCAGGCTGTTGAACTGGTCGCTGCCTTCCGGCAGGTTTCCGGCGTTCATCTGATCTTCCAGCCAAATCCACTGGAAGAACGCCGCTTCGTACAGGGAGGTCGGCGTATCGGCGTTGTTTTCCAGCAGCTTAGGTTCACCCACGCCGTCCCATGCCAGATCAAGACGAGAGTAAAGCGAAGGCTGATTCGTTTTCCACGACTGACGTACAAAGCCCCAGGTGTGCTTTGGAATGCGGAACTTTGTCATCAGCGCGTCGCTGTCGATAACCTTTTCCACGACCTTCAGGCACATCTGGTGCAGCTCGGCCGTCACCGCTTCCAGTTTTTCAACCTGGGCCAGCGACAGCCTGTAATAGGCGTCTTCACACCAGTATGGCTCACCGTACATGGTGTGGAAGTTAAAACCGTATTCGGTGGCTTTTTCGCGCCAGTCCGGGCGCTCGGTAATACTGACTCGTTCCATGATCAGCCGCCCATTGAGCGAGAAGAGGTGCCTGTCGCGCTACGCTGCATGCTGGTCTGTTTCGCCACAGACTCACCAAATCCGCCGCGGGTGATAGTGCTGGTGGTGGCAGGTTTCGGTGCCATTGCCGTTTTCGGTACGGTCACGGTGCGGCCTGGGGTAGCTGCGCCGTAGCCTTTGCCGCTGGCATCGGTGTATTGGCCGTAAGCCGGGCTGGCCGGGTTTTTCGAGCTAAACAGCGGCTGCTGCTGATAACCCGCACCGCCACCCATCAGGCGGCCCATCATGTAGCCAGCCATCAGCGGCATCCAGAAGCTGCCGCTGGACTGCGCCTGCGCCTGATTTTCTGGCGCCGTGCCCGCCTGAGCAGGCGTCTGCTGGCACTGTCCTTCACCGAACTCGGCCACGCAGTCTTCGCGTGAGGCATATTTCGGCGCGGTACGTTCCGCTTCTTTCAGGGCATTGGTGTAGGCCGTCTTACATTCGGCGGCTTTACCGGTTGCCGCAGAGCAGTCGTCTGCATTTTGATACAGCGAAACCGTTTCGTCGTTTTTCTCACAGCCTGCCAGCATAAAGACCGCGGTGACCGCCAGCGCAACAGGGGTGAGATGACGGGCGTTCCAGCTTTTGCGGAACGACGCGTGATTAATGGATTTTGTCCGTTTCATGTTTGTCTTCCAGGACCCAGTGGTAATAACGCTCAGGATAGAGGATGAGTGGTTGAAAATGAAGCGAAGAGGGGCGGAATCAGGGGGATCTTTACGTTGGCTTACGTTCGGGCGTGATTTTGCGCCGGGTGGCGCTGCGCTGACCCGGCCTACGATTCAGTAGGCCCGATAAGCGAAGCGCCATCGGGCAATGCTTAGTTACGGAACGGATTATTGCCTTTGCTGGCGGACGTCGTGGTACGCGCAGCGGCTGGCTGTGCAGCAGGCGCGCTGCTGTCAGCGTTGAAGTTATCAACCGCGGCTACCTGCTCCGGGTTCTCTGGTGCAACACTGTCCGGAGAAGTTGAGACCGGTTTGCCCAGCGCGCTGTTCAGCATCTGCAGATCCTGCTCGTTCAGCGTACCCAGAGCCTGCTTGATGTTCAGCTGGTTAATCAGGTACTGGTAACGAGCGCTGGAGAGCTGCTGTTTGGCGTTGTACAGCGTGGTGGTCGCGTCCAGCACGTCAACGATAGTACGTGTACCGACGGAGTAACCCGCTTCCATCGCATCCAGGGAGCTCTGTGCAGACACCACGGCCTGTTTATAGGCGTTGATGCTGCTGATCGACGCGTTCACGTTGTTGAAGGAAGAACGCACGGTCTGCACCACGTTGCGGTGCGCGCTTTCCAACTGCTCGCTCGCGCCCACAAAGTTGTACTGCGCCTGTTTCACCTGAGAGTTGACCTGACCGCCCTGATACAGCGGCAGGGAGAAGCTCAGGCCCACTTTGTTCTGACCCATATTGCTGTCGTCATACTGGGCAGAGTTGGTTTTAGAGCCGCTGTAGGTCGTGTCAGAAACACCGGTAGACGCGCTCAGGCTCAGGGTTGGCAGGTGGCCGTCCTGTGCCTGACGAATCTGCTCGCGGGCCAGGTCCTGGCTCAGACGCGCCTGCAGCAACGTCAGGTTGCGGTTTTCCGCCTCTTTCAGCAGGGCGTTAACCGCCTGCGGTTTATCCGTTTTGAAGTTGTCCACGTTCAGGGAGGCCAGTTCCGGATAGTAATTCCCGGTGACCTGACGCAGGGATTCCAGCGCGTTATCGAGGTTGTTACGCGCGGTCACTTCGTTGGCCAGCACGGTGTCGTACTGTGAACGGGCGTTCTGCACATCGGTGATCGCCACCAGACCCACGTTGAAACGCTGGGTGGTTTGATCTAACTGACGGTAAATGGCCTGTTTCTGCGCTTCGGTGTAGGAGAGCGCGTCGATCGCGCTCAGCACGTTAAAGTAAGCTGTGGCCGTGTTCAGGATCAGCGTTTGCTGGTCGGTCTGATAGGTCACATCCTGAATGCCCGCGCTCTTTTCCTGCAGGGTCAGGGCGCGCCATTTGGACATATCAAACAGCGTTTGTGTCAATTGCAGTGAGGCGCTGGTAGCATTGGAGTTAACGCCGTTAGCGTCGCGGAAACCGTTGCTGTAGGTATAATCTGCCCCTAAGCCTAACTGCGGCAGCAGTGGGCTACGTGCTTCGTTAATCTTTTCAAACGCAGCATCACGATCGGCCGCTGATTTACGTAAATCAGGGTTGCCCAGACGTGCCTGCTGGTAGACCTGTAACAGGTTTTCCGCCTGGCTCATTGCACTGAAGCCCGTCAGGCTCAGGCCGATAAGGATGGGGAGCAATTTCTTCATTTGCATTCCTTGTTGTGAAGCAGTATTAGCGCTGATCTAATTAAAAAATAATTGCCGATTCTAACAGAATCATCCACACCAAAAGGTTGGCGTTACGTGCCATCTGGCGGTAATTTGCACCAATCTACCATAGAGCCTTACAAACGGCAGCCAAACAGCCTTGAAATTCATCATTTCATCACTATTGCTACCAGGACCCGACTCATGCAAAAACCAGAAAAGTTGCCCGTGACATTCGCCAAAAACGATGTAGAAATTATTGCACGAGAAACGCTTTATAGCGGTTTTTTTTCGATGGAACTTTACCGTTTCCGGCATCGCCTGTTTAACGGTGAAATGAGCGGCGAAATCCGACGCGAAATTTTTGAGCGCGGCCATGCGGCAGTCTTGCTACCCTTTGACCCAGTGCGTGACGAAGTTGTGCTGGTGGAGCAGATCCGCATCGCCGCTTATGACGTCAGTGAAAGCCCGTGGCTGCTGGAAATGGTGGCCGGGATGATCGAAGAAGGTGAGTCGGTCGAGGACGTCGCCCGGCGCGAGGCGCTGGAAGAGGCGGGGCTGGTGGTGGGCCGCACCAAACCGGTGTTGAGCTATCTGGCAAGCCCGGGGGGCACCAGCGAGCGCTTGTCCATTATGGTTGGCGAAGTGGACGCCACGACGGCGGAAGGGATCCACGGTCTGGCAGATGAAAACGAAGATATTCGGGTTCATGTGGTGAGCCGGGAACAGGCTTATCAGTGGGTAGAAGAGGGGAAAATCGACAACGCAGCGTCTGTCATCGCCCTGCAATGGCTACAGCTGCATTATCAGACATTACGAAACGAGTGGAAAAAATGAAGCGCTATACGCCTGACTTCCCAGAAATGATGCGCCTGTGCGAAACCAATTTCGCACAATTGCGCCGCCTGCTGCCGAGAAACGACGCACCCGGCGAAACGGTAAGCTATCAGGTGAGCAATGCGCAGTATCGGTTAACGATAACAGAATCAACGCGCTACACTACGCTGGTGGAGATTGAGCAAACGGCCCCCAGCATCAGTTACTGGAGCCTGCCGTCGATGACGGTGCGCCTCTATCACGACGCGATGGTCGCTGAAGTGTGTTCAAGTCAGCAGATCTTTCGTTTCAAGGCGCGGTATGATTATCCGAATAAAAAGTTGCATCAACGCGACGAAAAGCATCAAATTAACCAGTTTTTAGCCGACTGGCTAAGGTATTGTTTAGCACATGGAGCAATGGCGATTCCGGTTTGTTAGCGTCATAAACCTACCTAAGGACACCATTTGGAAAGCCTGTTGAACCTGACTGTTGCTGGTGGGGCGCCAGTCAGGATATTACAAATCACCGATACCCACCTTTTTGCCGAAAAGCATGAGACGCTGCTGGGGGTCAATACCTGGGAGAGTTATCAGGCGGTACTTAGCGCCATTCACGCTGAAAATCGTGCATGCGATCTGATTGTCGCAACCGGCGATCTGGCGCAGGATCAATCCTCCGCGGCCTACCAGCATTTCGCTGAAGGCATCGCGAGCTTTAGCGTGCCTTGCGTCTGGCTGCCTGGAAACCATGATTTCCAGCCGGCGATGTACAGTTCTCTTCAGGATGCGGGCATTTCTCCGGCGAAATGTGTCTTTGCGGGTGAACAGTGGCAGATCCTGCTGCTGGACAGCCAGGTATTCGGCGTTCCGCACGGTGAGTTAAGCGAGTTTCAACTCGACTGGCTGGAGACCAAACTGGCTGCTGAGCCTGAACGTCATACTCTGCTGTTGCTTCATCATCATCCTCTGCCGGCGGGGTGCAGCTGGCTCGATCAACACAGCCTGCGCAACTCTGCGGCGCTGGATCACGTACTGGCGAAGTTCCCGCGGGTAAAAAACCTGCTGTGCGGACATATTCATCAGGAACAGGATCTCGACTGGAATGGACGCCGTATGCTGGCGACGCCGTCGACCTGCGTGCAGTTTAAACCGCACTGCGCCAACTTTACGCTGGATACCATCGCACCAGGCTGGCGCTGGCTGGACCTGCATGCCGATGGCACGCTGACCACGGAAGTCTGTCGTCTGACCGGCGCAAAATTCCGCCCGGATACCGCTTCAGAAGGCTACTGATGTCTACGCTCCTTTATCTGCACGGATTCAACAGCTCGCCGCGCTCCGCAAAAGCGACACAGTTTCGCCACTGGCTGAGCGAGCATCACCCCGACGTTGAGATGATCATCCCGCAGCTGCCGCCCTATCCTGCGGAGGCCGCGGAGATGCTGGAATCTATTGTGCTCGAACACGGCGGCGAGTCATTCGGTGTGGTCGGCTCATCGCTGGGCGGGTACTACGCCACCTGGCTGTCGCAATGCTTCATGCTGCCGGCCGTTGTGGTCAATCCGGCGGTACGGCCATTTGAGCTGCTGCGGGACTTTCTTGGCGAAAACGAGAACCCCTACACCGGCCAGCAATATGTGCTAGAGTCACGCCATATTTACGATCTCAAAGTTATGCAGGTCGACCCGCTTGAAGCGCCGGATCTCATCTGGTTGCTGCAACAGACGGGAGATGAAGTGCTGGATTACCGCCAGGCAGTGGCGTATTACGCATCCTGCCGCCAGACTATAGAAGAGGGCGGAAATCATGCTTTCACGGGCTTTGAGAATCATTTCACCCAGATTGTCGATTTTCTTGGACTGCACAGCCACTGACAATCAATGCGAATTGCTAGTTTAAATCATGACGCAAACCTATAACGCAGATGCCATTGAGGTCCTCACCGGGCTAGAGCCGGTTCGCCGCCGCCCGGGGATGTACACCGATACGACGCGCCCAAACCATCTGGGCCAGGAAGTTATTGATAACAGTGTGGACGAAGCGCTGGCGGGTCATGCCAAACGCGTTGACGTCATCCTGCATGCCGATCAGTCGCTGGAAGTTATCGACGACGGGCGCGGCATGCCGGTGGATATCCACCCGGAAGAGGGGGTGCCTGCCGTCGAGCTGATCCTCTGTCGTCTGCATGCGGGCGGTAAGTTCTCCAATAAAAACTACCAGTTCTCCGGTGGTCTGCACGGCGTGGGCATTTCCGTCGTCAACGCCCTGTCGAAACGCGTGGAAGTTAACGTTCGTCGCGACGGTCAGGTGTACAACATCGCGTTTGAGAACGGCGAGAAGGTGCAGGATCTGCAGGTTGTTGGCACGTGCGGTAAACGCAACACCGGCACCAGCGTCCACTTCTGGCCTGACGAAAGCTTCTTCGACAGCCCGCGTTTTTCTGTTTCCCGCCTGACGCACCTGCTGAAAGCCAAAGCGGTGCTTTGCCCTGGCGTGGAAATCACCTTCAAAGACCACGTTAACAACACCGAGCAGAGCTGGCACTACGAAGATGGCCTTAATGACTATCTGTGCGAAGCGGTAAACGGCCTGCCGACGCTGCCGGAAAAACCGTTCGTCGGTAATTTTACCGGTGACACCGAAGCGGTGGACTGGGCGCTGCTCTGGCTGCCGGAAGGCGGCGAGCTGCTGACCGAAAGCTACGTTAACCTGATCCCCACGATGCTCGGCGGGACCCACGTCAACGGCCTGCGTCAGGGTCTGCTGGATGCGATGCGCGAGTTCTGCGAATACCGCAATATCCTGCCGCGCGGCGTGAAGCTCTCGGCGGAAGATATCTGGGATCGCTGCGCCTACGTGCTCTCCGTGAAGATGCAGGATCCGCAGTTTGCCGGGCAGACCAAAGAGCGCCTCTCTTCACGTCAGTGCGCGGCCTTTGTCTCCGGTGTGGTGAAAGATGCGTTTACCCTGTGGCTGAACCAGAACGTGCAGGCGGCGGAGATGCTGGCCGAAATGGCCATCTCCAGCGCCCAGCGTCGTCTGCGTGCGGCCAAGAAAGTGGTGCGTAAAAAGCTGACCAGCGGCCCTGCGCTGCCGGGTAAGCTGGCGGACTGTACCGCGCAGGATCTCAACCGTACCGAACTGTTCCTCGTGGAAGGGGACTCGGCAGGGGGATCGGCCAAGCAGGCGCGCGATCGCGAATATCAGGCGATCATGCCGCTCAAGGGTAAGATCCTGAACACCTGGGAGGTCTCGTCTGATGAAGTGCTGGCCTCGCAGGAAGTGCACGATATCTCGGTGGCGATCGGCATCGATCCTGACAGTGACGATCTGAGCCAGCTGCGCTACGGCAAGATCTGTATCCTCGCGGATGCGGACTCCGATGGTCTGCACATCGCTACGCTGCTGTGCGCGCTGTTTGTGAAACACTTCCGCACGCTGGTGAAAAACGGTCATGTCTACGTGGCGCTGCCGCCGCTATACCGTATCGATCTCGGCAAAGAGGTGTACTACGCGCTGACGGAAGAAGAGAAAGCGGGCGTGCTGGAACAGCTTAAGCGTAAGAAGGGCAAGCCTAACGTACAGCGCTTTAAAGGGCTGGGCGAGATGAACCCGATGCAGCTGCGCGAAACGACGCTGGATCCGAACACCCGCCGTCTGGTACAGCTGACGATCAGCGACGAAGACGAACAGCAGACCAACGCCATGATGGATATGCTCCTTGCCAAGAAACGTTCGGAAGACCGTCGTAACTGGTTGCAGGAGAAAGGCGATATGGCGGATATTGAGGCCTGATGCCCTCACCCTAACCCTCTCCCACAGGGAGAGGGAATGGATCGTAGGCCCGGTAAGCATTAGCGCCACCGGGCTTTTTTACATCAAAACTCCATCTTCACCGTAAACTGCACTTCGCGCGGGTCGCCAATCTGGTTACCCAGATTGTTGGTGGCGATAGATGAGGTGTAGTAGGTCTTATCAAACAGATTTTTGACGTTCACCTGCAGCGTCACCGGATACTGCAGCTTCATCTTATACGCCGCAAACGCATCCGCCACGAAATAGCCCGGCAGATAATAATCCGCCCCGTTGGTCGCTGAACGACGGCTCACGCCATGCCCGCCGCCGCCCAGCGTCAGGGTATTCCCGGCAAACGCATTATGAATATCGTAGGTCAGGAACAGGGAGCCGGTATGGCGCGGCACGTTCGGCAGCGGTTTGCCGGCATAGTCCGGATCTTCCAGCACTTTCGCGTCGGTATAGCCATAGCTGGCGATGATATTGGTGTTCTCGGTCAGCGACCCGGCAAGATCCACCTCCACACCCTGAGATCGCACGCGTCCCGCGGTTTTGGCGATGGTTTCCCCGCCAATGCTCTCGGTGTACAGCACGTTGCGCTTGTGAATATCAAACAGCGCGATATTGGCGGTAATCCCGTCGAACAGATCGAATTTTGCACCCACTTCATAGGCATTCGACGTTTCTGGTGGCAGGTCACCGATGTAGCTCGCAATCGACGACTGCGGCATAAATGTTTGTGAGTAGTTGGCAAACAGCGAGACGGATGGCGTGAGCTTGTAAACCAGCCCCAGCTTTGGCGTCCACTGCTCGTCGCGGCTGTCGGTATTGACGTTGAACGGACGACCTTTGCCTGCGTACTGGGTGTAATACTGATAGCGCAGCCCGGCGACGGCGATCCAGTTGTCGGTCAGGTACAGGGCATCCTGCGCGTAGGCCGAGTAGCTCTCCTGCTTGAGCGTCTGATCGCTGTCGGACGCCGACACGGTGGTGCATTTGCCGAGGTTGCCATACGTCGGGTGGTAGATGTTGAAATCTTTCACGTTCTTACAGCGCATCATGTCTGTGCGCAGCAGATCGTAATTTTCATACGACACGCCGGTCAGGATCTCATTGTAAAAACCGGCAATATCCACATTCCCCTGCAGATCCGCGCGGGTGCTGTGCATGCGCTGGGTCGATCCCTGGGTGGCATCCACGCGGCGGGTCAGGTTGCCGGTTTTTGAATCATAGGCCATCACGCGGGCCTGATTATCGCTGTATTTATCCTGACTGTAGCTGTAGTCGAACTTTGCGGTCCACTGGCTGTTGAGACGATATTCCGCGTTGAGCTGGGCGAGGTCCGACTGCCCGTCAGTGATATTAAACGGCTCGTCAAAGCGGGTTTTACGATCCACGTTTACCGGCTGTTTGGTGTTGAGATCGAAGATCGTCCCGCGATCGAACGGCGTCTTATAGTCGCGATGGGAATAGAGCACGGTCACGGTGGCATCATCACCAAACCAGGTGAGCGACGGAGCGATAAAAGTACTGCGTTCGTTACCAAAATTACGCCAGTAATCCTCGTCCTGATATTCCCCTGTGAGGCGATACGCCAGACGGGTGCCCTCTATCGGGCCGGTGACGTCAACCTGTCCGGTGCCGCCGCCAAAGCTGGAAGAAGTGGCAGAAAGCGACCCGCCGAAGCGCTGTTCCGGGCGTTTGGTGACCACGTTAATCAGCCCGCCGGGATCGAGAATGCCATAAAGCGTTGAGGCCGGACCTTTCAGCACCTCCACGCGCTCGGTTGCGGCATTAAAGCTGCGCGGCAGCACGGTGCGCAGACCGTTGGTCATGATCGAGCCGTCACGGTTCGCGCCAAACCCGCGGCGCACAAACGCATCCTGCGTGCCGCCCAGCGTGTTTGTCTGCACCACGTTGCTGACGTTGTAGAGCGCTTCATCCAGCGTGGTGGCGTGCTGATCCTGAAGCACCTTATCGCTGACGGTATTCACCACCTGCGGGATATCCAGCATCGGCATGTTGGTTAGCGTGGCGGTGGAGGTATTCAGCGGCTGATAGCCATTCGTGGCTTCCGCCGTAGTAGTTGGATCGGCCGTGACGGTCAGCGTTTCGCCGTCTTTAGCCGTGGTGGTGTCTGCTGCCTGCACCAGCGGCGCCATAAACAGCAGTGAAAAGAGCGCGCGCCCTTTTACCCCAGAGAGTGAAGGTGTGAACGTAGCCATTACATCTGTTATCCCAAAATATTCCGCAAAAGACGTTTCGCGGAAGAATGTGTGAGTCATTGCCCCTTACGGTCTGCCCGTTAGCCAGAACTGGCATCGGACATGTAATTGAGAATCATTCAATCATGAGCGGATGTAGTAGTAAATGGAAAAAAGCATAAATCGACTACAGCGAGAAATAGGGCGTTAAAGCGTAACGGCGACAGAGTTAATTTATTGAAAATAAAGTTGATATAAAGCTATCCGAGCTCGCTTGCTTGTCCGTTTTCCCCTGGTTTTTACAGGGTGTTTCTTCGCTTGACTACTACAGGGCGCAGCGTCAAACTTCTCAAAAGAGAATGAGTTTTATTTTTATTTATTGGCTTTTCATTACGTTGGCATTCACGTGGCTCACAACACAAACAAACCGGGACTGGTTCTGGAGAACCTCTCTGCGGGGTATCAGAAAAAAATCATCATTGATGGGCTCACCCTTGCGATCCCTCAGCAGAAAATGACGGTGCTGGTAGGAGCGAACGGCTGCGGGAAATCCACGCTGTTGAGCACTATCGCGCGGCTGCTGCGGCCACTTGGGGGGACTGCGCTGCTGGACGGCAAAGCCATTCATGAGCAGCCGACCAAAGCGGTCGCCCGTCAGCTTGGCATTCTGCCGCAGTCCCCGCTGTTGCCGGAAGGGTTAACCGTTTTTGAACTGGTCTCGCGCGGGCGTTATCCCTGGCAAAACGTTATGCGCCAGTGGAGCGAAGAGGACGAAATGGCGGTGGAAGAGGCCCTGCGGCTGACCGGTACGGCAGCGTTTGCCCATATGCCGGTAGAAAGCCTGTCCGGCGGTCAGCGACAGCGCTGCTGGATCGCGATGGCGCTGGCGCAGCAAACGCCGTATATCCTGCTGGATGAACCCACCACCTTTCTCGATCTTCGCTACCAGGTAGAGATCCTCGAACTGCTGCATACGCTGACGCGTGAGCACGGGCGTACCGTGCTGGTGGTGTTGCACGACCTTAACTTCGCCGTGAACTATGGCGATACGCTGGTCTTTTTACGCCAGGGAAAGGTGGAGGGGGTATTGCATGAGGGGGACGTTTGTACGCCAGAGCTTATTAAAGCGGTGTTCGATGTCGACGTGCATATGTCCATCAACCCGTTAACCGGCAAACCGTTCTTTATGCCGTTTCGCCAGGTCGCTGAAAAATGATCCGCACCTCTCTGGCATTTATCCTTTTTGTCTTACTGCTGACGGCGGGCGCGATTGCCCATCTGGGAACTGGCGCGCGTGTTATTCCGCCCTGGACAGTGGCCCAGGCCTTTTTCGCTTTCGACCCGCACAATTTCGACCATAACATCATCATCAGGCTGCGCCTGTTACGCCTGATGGCGGCCACGACCGTTGGCGCGGCGCTGGGCGTGGCGGGGGTATTATTACAGTCGGTCATCCGCAACCCGCTGGCTGAGCCGCATATTCTGGGGCTCAATGCCGGGGCGGCGCTGGCGGTGGTGCTGACGAGCGCGCTGGGCCTGACCCTGCCAGTGGGGCAGCCGCTTGTTGCCGCTGCCGGTGCCGCCACGCTGTTTTTGCTGGTACTGGTGTTCTCCTCTTCCGGGCGGACCGGACTCACGCCGATGAAAGTCACCCTGTGCGGCGTCGCGATGTCGGCCTTTGCCTCGTCAGTGACCGCCGCCGTGCTGATTCTGGACGAACAAACGCTGCTCTCCCTGCGCACCTGGCTGGCGGGTGATGTCGCCGGGGTCAACGCACAGACGCTGCAGAGCGCCCTGTGGGCCGCCACCGCTGGTTTTGTTCTCGCTCTTGCGCTGTCGCCTTCGCTCAATATGCTGGCGCTTGGCGACAACATGGCGCAGGGGCTTGGCGTATCGCTGCTGAAAACCCGTTTGCTCGCTCTGCTGGCTATCGCGCTGCTCTGCGGCGCGGCCGTCTCCATCGCCGGGCCGATTGGTTTTATTGGCCTTGTGGTGCCGCAGCTCATTCGCCGTATGGTGTCGGTCGATCTGCGGGTGATGGTGCCGCTGTCTGCGCTGTGCGGCGCGCTGGTTCTGCTGCTGGCGGATATTGCGGCCCGGACGCTGTTTACGCCCTGGGAGCTGGCAACCGGCATCATGACTGCCCTGGTTGGCGCCCCCGTCTTTATCTTCATGGCGTCGAGGATGTTTAAATGAACCGCGCCGGACTGCGTGCGTTGCGCGTTGGCACCTTCTCGGCGCTGGTTCGTCCAAAGGCGCTGGCGTGTCTTGCCATCCTGACGCTGGCCGCCTGCCTGCTGACAGGTTTTGGCCTGATGCACGGTTCCTTGCCTATTCCCAGCTCCGCCATCGGACGCGCGCTGTTTATGCCTGAAAGTCTGACGACAGAGACGCGCTACATCGTGATGGACATCCGTCTGCCGCGTCTGCTGATGGCGATCCTGTGCGGCGCAATGCTCGGCATGGCAGGGGCGGCCATGCAGTCCATCACCCGCAATGGCCTGGCCGATCCGGGACTGATCGGCGTGAAAGAGGGCTGTAGCGCAGCGGTACTGCTGCTGATTTTTCAGTTCCCGGCGCTGAGCCTGGCGTGGCGTCCGCTGGTCGGGATGGCCGGGGGGCTGCTCACCGCGCTGCTGGTGATAGCCCTGGTGCGGGATATCTCGCGCCCGCGATTTATTCTGATCGGTATTGGCGTGTCGTGGGCCTTTGCCGCGGCAATGGGGGTTTTTATCACCACTGCTGACGTGCGCGACGTGCAGACGGCGATGCTGTGGCTGGCGGGAAGCCTGCATGCGGCAAACTGGACGCTGGTGGGGCTGGCCGCGCTCTGGACTGTCCCCGCGTTTGCGCTGCTGCTGTTTACCGCCCGTGCCGCGGACGTGGCGTTGCTCGGCAACCAGACGGCAACGGGCCTTGGGGTTCGTACCACCCGGCTGGCGCTGCTGCGGGTTCTTGCCCCGGTGGTGCTGACGGCGGCCTGCGTCTCCTGCGTGGGCAGTATTGGCTTCGTGGGGCTGATTGCCCCGCACATGGCGCGCCTGCTGCTGCGCGGTGGTCAAACCGCGCTCCTGACGGGCAGTGCCGTGCTGGGAGCGCTGCTGGTGCTGCTGGCGGATAACATTGGACGGCTGGCATTCCTCCCGCTGCAACTGCCAGCGGGCATTGTCATTTCATTAATTGGCGGACCGTTTTTCCTGCTGCTGCTCTGGCAGCGCCGGGACAGATTTTAGAGGACGATAATGCGCGTACTTTTTTCGATGCTGTTGCTGGTGGGGTTTGCAGTGAGTGCGGCGGAGCCGACTCAAACATTTACCGACGATTTGGGACGTAAGGTTGTTGTGCCGCTTCACCCAAAGCGGATCGTCTCGCTGCATGATCTGGATATCACCATTCCGCTGATTGAGCTTGGCGTGCCACCGGTCGCAAGCCATGGCCGCACGCGCCCGGACGGTAGCCACTTTCTGCGCTCCAGCGGCATGTTGACGGGCGTCGATTTCGATAACTCCAACATCAAATTTATCGGCACGGCCGATATCGACATTGAAGCCATTGCCGCCGCCAAACCTGACCTGATCATTACCGAGCCGACCCGTAATACGCCGATGGAACAGCTTGCGAAAATTGCCCCGACGGTGAGTATCGATCACCTCGACGGCGGTGCGCCGGAAATCTACCGCAAGCTGGCGCAGCTTACCGGTACGCAGGCGCGGCTGAAAATCCTGGAGCGCCGTTATCAGGAACAAATCAAAGCGCTGAAGGCAACCCTCGACACCCGCCATATCACCGTGTCGGTCATTCAGGCCAACCAGGGGAAAATTAACGCCATGCACAGCTACCACTCGCTTGGACGCGTGCTGCGCGACGCAGGATTCACATTCCCGCCGTTGATTGAGAGCATCCCGGACGGAGGGCGCATTGACGTCAGCGCCGAGCGCCTGCCGGAGCTGGATGCCGATTTTGTCTTTGCTACCTGGCGTGGGGACACCGGCGGAAAACCGCAGGATGAGCTGGCGGCAATGGATGCCGTGATGCCGGGCTGGTGCCAGTTCCTGAACGCCTGCCGGACCGGACACTACGTGCTGATCTCACGCGAGGAGGCCATCTCGAATTCGTTCGCCTCGTTAGGGCTGATGGCCGCGCAGGTGCAGTCGCAGATTGCCGGGCGTCCGCTGCCGGAGGCATCACGGTGATCCGCAAAGAGAAAGGTCGCGTGGATGTTTATGGCGAACGTTTTCGCGCGCGGGCGCATCAGCTGACGCCGCGTCTGCTGCAGGTCGCCCGCTATATTCATGACAATCGCGAAGCGGTGATGGAGCAGACGGCAATGGAGATCGCCACGCAGCTTAAAACGTCAGACGCCACGGTGGTCCGCGCGATCCAGGCGCTGGGCTTTGCCGGGCTGCGCGATCTCAAGCAGACCCTGGAGCAGTGGTTTGGTCCGGTGGTGACCTCGAGCGAAAAAATCTCGTCTACGGTCAATACGCTCACCAGCGACGTGAATGCGAGTATCGATTTTGTGCTGGAAGGGCACCAGCACACCTGCGAGGTATTGTCGCAACCGCACAACCGCTACGCGATGGCCCAGGCGGTCTCACTGCTGGCACAGGCGAGGCAGGTCGCCCTGTTTGGGATTGGCGCCTCCGGCATTCTGGCCGAGTACACCGCCAGGTTGTTCAGCCGGATGGGACTGCCCGCCACGCCGCTTAATCGTACCGGGATAGGCCTTGCTGAACAGCTGATAGCGCTTCAGCGCGGCGACGTGCTGGTGATGATGGCGCAGAAATCCGCGCACCGGGAAGGGCAAACTACGCTGCGTGAAGCGAAACGTCTGGGCATCCCCACCATTTTGCTGACCAACGCGCTGGATTCACGTTTCAGTAAAGAGGCAAGCGTAGTGATCCACGTCCCGCGCGGCGGTGAAAAGGGTAAAATTCCGCTCCATGGCACGGTGCTGCTGTGTCTGGAGATGCTCATTTTATCCGTCGCCGCCACCGAGCCGCAGCGCACCATCAGGTCCATGAAGCGCATTAACGAGCTACACCGTGGGTTAAAACCGGGGAAGAAAAGCAGCTAAAAACAACAAAGCCCGGTGGCGCTGGCGCTTACCGGGCCTACGGTTCAGGTTTTGTAGGCCGGGTAAACGCAGTGCCACCCGGCAAATTCCACAAATTTAAACCCCTTGCTCCAGAATGCGGATGTGGGTTTCCAGCACGTCACCTTTCACGGCATCACTCCACGCTTTCATGTGCGCGGTCTGCAGATGCGCTTCAAGGTGCGCGACGGTTTCCCACTGCTCAACCATGATGATCGAGTCCGGTGCGGTCGCCTGGAAGCTGGCGTGAGTGGCGGCATCCACCATCGGCGCGTAGCCGTGGCAGCCTTCTTCTTTCAGTACGGTCGGGATAATTTTCGCGAACTGATCCAGCACCGCCTGGCGGTGATGTTGACCTGGACGAGTACGGATTTCTGCAATAACGGTAAGCATTGTGACTACTCCTTTAATTCCAGGTTACCAGTTAAGCAAAAATTTCCGCGAGATGCTTGCGATATTCTGCGATATAGCGCGGGACATCAGGCATTTTAATCACGTCGTTGACGATAAAGGTCGGCAGCGGATCCATGCCCAGGAACTGGTTAGCCTTGTGGAACGGCAGGTACGCGCCGTCAACGCCCACCCCTTCGAAGAACTGATCTTTCTCGGTGAAAGCTTCCAGCGGGGCGTTCCAGGTGAGCGACAGCATATATTTTTTGCCCTGAATCAGGCCGCCGGAACCGTATTTTTTAGACGCATCTGAGCGGGTGCGGCCGTCGCTGGCATACAGCGAGCCGTGACCTTCAGTGAACACATCGTCCATGTATTTTTTCACGGTCCACGGTGCGCCCATCCACCAGCCAGGCATCTGCCAGATCACCACGTCAGCCCACAGGAAGTTCTGCACTTCGGCTTTCACATCGTAATCGCTGTCCGCGCGCACGACCTTAACATCATGCCCGGCGTCGCGCAGGAAACCGTCCGCGACCTCGGTCAGGGTGTCATTCAGCTGGCCTTTCGAGTGCGCGAACTCTTTCGCGCCGTTGATAATCAGAATGTTGCTCATTATTTGTCCTCGTCGATGAGAGTATGGCGAGTATTCTACGCGCGAGGGCGGGACGGTAAAATGAGCAAAATGTGCATAGTCTTTTGCATTAAACGCAATAATCCCTTACCAGCTGACCCTGACTTCCAGGCCCCTTTCCGGCGCATTGTTCAGCGAGACACGCAGTCCATGTAGCGCAGCAATACGT
This sequence comes from Enterobacter sp. WCHEn090032, assembly GCF_003986875.1. Lineage (NCBI taxonomy): Bacteria > Pseudomonadati > Pseudomonadota > Gammaproteobacteria > Enterobacterales > Enterobacteriaceae > Enterobacter > Enterobacter sp. WCHEn090032. Next base: position 54,941 of record NZ_RXRN01000022.1, on the reverse strand, counting down.
TTCACAATGGATAACCCCAGCCCGCTGCCCGTCGCATCCTGGCCGGGCGGGCGATAAAACCGCTCGCCGATACGCGCCAGCGCCTCGGGGGAAATCCCCGGGCCGTTGTCGCGCACGGTGAAGCTCCGGGTATCCAGCGTCACGTCCACCACGCTGCCGCGCGGGCTGTAGCGAATCGCGTTATCCAGCAGGTTACGCACCAGCAGGCTCATCAGCAGTGGCTGACCCGTGCGTGTCACCTCCTGGGCATGAATATTCAGGCGAATATCCGTGCCCGCCTGCTGAGCCGGATGCCAGATATCCAGCACCGCTGACTGCAGTAAATCGGCCATCGTGATGGGTTCGACATCTTCCAGATTGTCCAGCGAATCCAGACGCGAGAGCGTAAGAAGCTGATCCACCAGCCGGGAGGCGCGGTCGATCCCCGCATGAAGCTGCGAAAGTGCTTTTTCCTGCGCCTGTGGGTCATCCAGAGAGAGTTGCGCCACGTCGGTTTGCACCTTCAGGGCCGCCAGTGGGCTGCGCAGCTCGTGAGCGGCATCGGAGGTAAAACGACGCTCGCGGATCATCATCTCCTGGGTACGTGCGAAGAGATGATTCAGCGCGTCAAGCAGGGGGCGCACTTCCGCAGGGACACCCTGCGTCGGCAGAGTATCGGTGGCATCCGGCGAGCGGGCGCGCAGGGTCTGCGCCAGCTTTTTCAGCGGCTTCAGTTCCCGGCTCAGGAGGACAATCAGCAACAGCAGCATCACCGGCAGCGCCACCAGCCAGGGCGTGAGCTGTGAACTGACCACGTCCAGCGCCATCTCCTGGCGGTACTCCCACTCCTGGCCGATCACCACGCGGTATTTCCCGTCGGGTGACGTCAGCCATAAGAAACGCCATTCATCGTTATCGTCTTTAAGCCTTCCGTTATCAAACCCGTCGCGACGATAGTGATACGGGATATCGCGCCCGTTTTCGCCGTCGTTGAGGATCATTTTGCCGTCGACGGCATAAATGGCGAAAGCCAGCGCGTCGTCATCCAGACGACCATGTTTCACTTTTTTCGGGATCTCGCGCATGCGCTCAGGGGCACGGATCTCGTCCAGATCCATCGTCAGCAGCCGTTTGGCGAACAGCATCTGCTGGGTATCAAACAGCTTATCCAGCTTGTGGGTCGTCTGCTGCCAGGCCACCAGACTGGCGGCAAACCATGCTGTCAGGGAGAGCGCTAAAAAGAGGAGCGTCAGGCGCAGCTTCAGGCTCAGGCGTTGCGTCAGTTTCATGCGTCACCCAGGGTATAGCCGATGCCGTGCACGGTGCGGATAAACTCGCTGCCAAGCTTGCGGCGCAGATGGTGGACATGGACTTCCACCGCATTGCTGGAGACGTCGTCGTCCCAGGTGTAGAGCTTCTCTTCGATCGCTTTGCGCGGCAGCACGCGGCCGGCATTGCGCATCAGCAGCTCCAGCAGGGCGAACTCTTTGGGCTTGAGCGTCAGCGTTTCCCCCTCCAGCGTGGCGACGAGGCTTGTCGGGTCGAGAGTGACCTTACCGTGGCGCAGCTCGCTGCGCGTCTGGCCGTGGCTGCGGCGGACCAGCGCTTCGAGGCGGGCCCCCACTTCGATCAGCGCGAACGGCTTACAGAGATAATCATCCGCGCCCAGGCGCAACCCTTCGACGCGCTGGTTAAGCGCATCCCGCGCGGTCAGGATCAATACCGGTTCGCTGCGGCCGCTTTCTCGCCATGCGCGCAGGATCTGAAGACCGTCGATTTCCGGCAGCGTCAGGTCCAGCACCACGGCATCGTAAGGTGCAGAGTAGAGTGCGGCCTGGCCGGTTTTTCCATCGGTAAACCAGTCCACGCTAAAGCCCATTTTGCTTAAGCCCGTTTTGATGCCGTCGCCAATGAGCTTGTCGTCTTCTACCAGTAAAATGCGCATATTCCCTCCTTGATGCCGTCAGTAAACCCTCTGAATCTGCCTGCTGTACAGTAAAAATAAATAAATTTTCCCCTTAAGAAGTTGTTAAGGATTACCCTGTTAAATGGTTTGCGAAACCAGATTAAAGGGAGAGTTAATATGAAAAAATTCGCTGCGATTGCTGCCATCATGATGATGACCACTGCCCCTGTTTTTGCTGCCCAGGGCGGATTTAACGGCCCGTCAGCCACGCAAACTCAGACTCACGCGCAGACAGGCGGGTTTGTTGATAATGACGCGAACCTCACCACCGCGGTGAAGGTTAAAGAGATGAAAGATGACAGCTGGGTGAAGCTGCGCGGGAACATTACCCAGCGTCTGTCCGACGACCGCTATACCTTCCGCGATGAGACCGGCACGGTAAACGTGGAGATTGACCACAAGCGCTGGAACGGCGTGACCGTCACCCCGCAGGATAAAGTTGAAATCCAGGGCAAGGTCGATAAAGAGTGGAACGATTTTGAAATCGACGTGAAGCAGATCATTAAGCTGAACAAATAACCCGGAAAGGGCCGCCTGAGCGGCCCTTTTTCTTTGTGACTCAACTCGTCAGATAGGGTAGTATCTGCGGCAATATTGCCTGAAACCCATCGGTTTCTGAGTTGAGGAATCACACGTAATGAGCGATATGGCAGAGCGCCTCGCGCTACATGAATTCACGGAAAACGCCTACCTGAACTACTCCATGTACGTCATCATGGACAGGGCGTTACCGTTTATCGGGGATGGCCTGAAGCCCGTACAGCGCCGCATCGTGTATGCGATGTCCGAACTGGGGCTGAATGCTACCGCCAAGTTCAAGAAATCCGCCCGTACCGTCGGTGACGTACTGGGTAAATACCATCCGCACGGTGACAGCGCCTGTTATGAAGCGATGGTGCTGATGGCCCAGCCGTTCTCGTACCGCTATCCGCTGGTGGATGGTCAGGGGAACTGGGGGGCGCCGGACGATCCGAAATCCTTCGCGGCGATGCGTTATACCGAATCCCGTCTGTCAAAATATGCCGAAGTGCTGCTGGGCGAGCTGGGGCAGGGCACCGTTGACTGGGTGCCAAACTTCGACGGCACGCTGCAGGAGCCGAAGATGCTGCCTGCGCGTCTGCCGAACATCCTGCTGAACGGGACCACCGGTATCGCCGTTGGTATGGCGACGGACATTCCGCCGCACAACCTGCGTGAAGTGGCGAATGCCGCCATCACCCTGATTGAGCAACCGAAAACCTCGCTGGATGAGCTGCTGGATATCGTGCAGGGGCCGGACTTCCCGACCGAAGCCGAGATCATCACCTCACGCGCGGAAATCCGTAAAATTTACCAGAACGGTCGCGGCTCCGTGCGCATGCGCGCGGTGTGGACCAAAGAGGACGGCGCCGTGGTGATCACCGCGCTGCCGCATCAGGTCTCCGGCGCTAAAGTGCTGGAGCAGATCGCCGCCCAGATGCGCAACAAAAAGCTGCCGATGGTGGATGATCTGCGCGACGAGTCCGACCACGAAAACCCGACCCGTCTGGTGATTGTGCCGCGCTCTAACCGTGTGGACATGGAGCAGGTGATGAACCACCTGTTTGCCACCACCGATCTGGAAAAAAGCTACCGCATCAACCTGAACATGATTGGCCTCGACGGACGCCCGGCGGTGAAAAACCTGCTGGAGATCCTCACCGAATGGCTGACGTTCCGCCGCGATACGGTTCGCCGTCGTCTGAACCATCGTCTGGAGAAAGTGCTTAAGCGCCTGCATATCCTCGAAGGTTTGCTGGTGGCGTTCCTCAATATCGACGAGGTGATTGAGATCATCCGTACCGAGGACGAACCGAAACCTGCCCTGATGTCGCGTTTTGGCATCAGCGAAACCCAGGCCGAAGCGATCCTCGAACTGAAGCTGCGCCATCTCGCCAGACTGGAAGAGATGAAGATCCGCGGTGAGCAGAACGAGCTGGAAAAAGAGCGCGATCAGCTGCAGGCGATCCTCGCGTCCGAACGCAAGATGAATACCCTGCTGAAAAAAGAGCTGCAGGCCGATGCCGACGCGTTTGGTGACGACCGCCGTTCTCCGCTGCACGAGCGCGAAGAAGCGAAGGCGATGAACGAGCACGACATGCAGCCGTCCGAGCCGGTGACCATTGTCCTGTCGCAGAGCGGGTGGGTGCGCAGCGCCAAGGGGCACGATATCGACGCGCCGGGGCTCAGCTACAAGGCGGGCGACAGCTTCAAAGCGGCGGTGAAAGGTAAGAGCAACCAGCCGGTGGCGTTTATCGACTCCACCGGTCGTAGCTACGCCATCGACCCGATTACGCTGCCATCCGCGCGCGGGCAGGGCGAACCGCTGACCGGTAAGCTAACGCTGCCGCCGGGGGCGACGGTTGACCATATGCTGATGGAAGCCGATGACCAGAAACTGCTGCTGGCCTCTGATGCGGGTTACGGCTTTATCTGTACCTTTAACGATCTGGTCTCGCGTAACCGTGCCGGTAAGGCGCTGATTAGCCTGCCGGACAACGCTCACGTGATGCCGCCGCTGGTGATCGAGAACGAAAGCGATATGCTGCTGGCGATCACCACCGCCGGACGTATGCTGATGTTCCCGGTCAGCGATCTGCCGGAGCTGTCAAAAGGCAAGGGCAACAAGATCATCAACATCCCGTCGGCGGAAGCCGCGAAAGGCGAAGATGGCCTGGCGCACCTCTTCCTTCTGCCGCCGCAGAGCACGCTGACCATCCATGTCGGCAAGCGTAAAATCAAACTTCGTCCGGAAGAGCTGCAGAAAGTGGTGGGTGAGCGCGGTCGCCGCGGCTCGCTGATGCGTGGCCTGCAGCGTATCGACCGCGTGGAGATTGACTCTCCTGCACGCAGCTCCGCGGGTGACAGCGAAGAGTAATGTCGTGATATCCCCCCTCTGTCCGGAGGGGGAATTTCAATAAAATTTCCCGTAAAATCGTTGTTAATTCGTGCGTTGCGATTAACAATACGCGCTCGTAATAAAGTCCTTACCTGGCCACAGGTGAAGTATAATTGTCAGCTGTCAGGGCTTCAGAGGTCGCTATGCTATACATTGTTCGTCTCATTCTTACCGTTATCTACTGCATTCTGGTCTGTGTTTTCGGCTCTGTTTATTGCCTGTTCAGCCCGCGTAATCCGAAGCATGTTGCCACTTTTGGTCATATGTTCGGTCGTCTGGCGCCACTGTTCGGTCTGAAGGTTGAAAAACGTCTGCCTGAAGGGGCGGAGAATTTCGGTAACGCCATCTATATCGCTAACCATCAGAACAACTACGATATGGTGACGGCCTCCAATATTGTCCTTCCGCCGACCGTGACGGTGGGGAAAAAAAGCCTGCTGTGGATCCCGTTTTTCGGTCAGCTGTACTGGCTTACCGGCAACCTGCTGATCGATCGTAATAACCGTGCAAAAGCGCACAGCACCATTGCGGAAGTGGTGAACCATTTTAAAAAGCGCAAAATCTCAATCTGGATGTTCCCGGAAGGAACGCGCAGCCGCGGCCGTGGCCTGCTGCCGTTTAAAACCGGAGCGTTTCATGCCGCAATTGCGGCAGGTGTTCCAATTATTCCTGTGTGCGTTTCCAATACTTCTAATAAGATTAATCTTAACCGCCTGAATAACGGGCTGGTGATTGTCGAGATGTTGCCACCCGTTGATACCAGCAAATACGGTAAAGATCAGGTGCGCGAGCTGGCAGCACACTGCCGCGAGCTGATGGCTCAGCATATTGCGCTGCTCGACAAAGAAGTCGCAGAGAGAGAAGCCGCCGGTAAGATTTAACCCGGCGTTGAAGGGAAAACGAATTCCCGCGTTGTTAGTCGTTTCAGATGGAGCTTATATGTCACTCAGTCGGCGTCAGTTTATTCAGGCTTCGGGGATCGCCCTTTGTGCGGGTGCGATGCCGCTGACAGCCAGCGCCGCCGGGCAGCAGCAGCCGCTGCCCATTCCGCCGTTGATTGAATCCCGTCGCGGTCAGCCGCTTTTCCTGACGCTGCAGCGCAGCCACTGGTCCTTTACCCAGGGAACCCGCGCGCCGGTCTGGGGCATTAACGGACGTTACCTTGGGCCGACCATCCGCGTATGGAATGGCGATGACGTTAAGCTCATCTACAGCAACCGTACGTCTGAAAATGTCGCCATGACCATCAGCGGTTTACAGGTTCCGGGTCCGTTGATTGGCGGCGCGGCGCGCATGATGTCGCCTAACGCCGACTGGGCGCCGGTGCTGCCGATCCGTCAGAGCGCGGCCACCCTGTGGTATCACGCCAACACCCCTAACCGTACGGCGCAGCAGGTCTATAACGGCCTGGCCGGTATGTGGCTGGTGGAAGATGAGGTCAGTAAATCTCTGCCGATCCCGAACCACTACGGTGTGGACGACTTCCCGATTATTATCCAGGACAAACGTCTGGATAACTTCGGTACGCCGGAATACAGCGAGCCGGGCAGCGGTGGCTTTGTGGGCGATACGCTGCTGGTTAACGGCGCACAAAGCCCTTACGTAGAAGTCTCGCGCGGCTGGGTACGCCTGCGTCTGCTCAACGCCTCTAACTCGCGCCGCTATCAGCTCCAGATGAGCGATGGCCGTCCGCTGCACGTCATCTCCGGCGATCAGGGCTTTTTACCGGCACCGGTGTCCGTTAAACAGCTGGCCCTCTCGCCGGGTGAGCGCCGCGAAATCCTCATTGATATGACCAACGGGGATGAAGTTTCTGTCACCTGCGGCGAAGCGGCGAGCATTGTGGATCGTATTCGCGGGTTCTTTGAGCCATCGAGTATTCTGGTGTCCACCCTGGTGCTGACCCTGCGCCCAACCGGTCTGCTGCCGCTGGTGACCGACAGCCTGCCCATGCGCCTGCTGCCGCAGGAGATCATGAGCGGTTCGCCGGTGCGCAGCCGGGATATCAGCCTGGGCGACGATCCGGGCATCAACGGCGCGCTGTGGGACGTCAACCGTATCGACATTACCGCGCAGCAGGGCACCTGGGAGCGCTGGATTGTTCGCTCGGACATGCCGCAGTCGTTCCATATTGAAGGCGTGTCATTCCTGATCCGCAACGTGAACGGTGCGATGCCGTTCCCGGAAGACCGCGGCTGGAAAGATACCGTCTGGGTGGATGGTCAGGTTGAACTGCTCGTCTACTATGGTCAGCCTTCGTGGCCGCACTTCCCGTTCCTGTTCCACAGCCAGACGCTGGAGATGATGGACAGGGGCTCCGTGGGGCAAATGCTGGTTAACCCGGCGCCGTAAAACGAGTCGGGTGGCGGCTTCGCCTTACCCGACCTACAGGCCCCCAGGCCCGGTAAGCGTAGCGCCACCGGGCAATAAATACCCCTTCATTTCCCGCAATGATCCAGCGTATAATCCCCGCCCTTTTGTCTATTTTTTCTTCGGAAGCATTATGAGCGCAATTTCCCTGATCCAGCCGGATCGTGACCTCTTCTCCTGGCCCCAGTACTGGGCGGCCTGCTTTGGACCGGCGCCGTTCCTGCCGATGTCCCGGGAAGAGATGGACCAACTGGGCTGGGACAGCTGCGATATCATTCTGGTCACGGGCGATGCCTACGTTGACCACCCGAGCTTCGGCATGGCCATCTGCGGCCGTATGCTTGAAGCGCAGGGCTTCCGCGTGGGGATCATCTCCCAGCCTGACTGGAACAGCAAAGACGACTTTATGCGTCTGGGTAAACCCAACCTGTTCTTCGGCGTGACTGCAGGCAACATGGACTCGATGATTAACCGCTATACCGCCGACCGTAAGCTGCGTCATGACGATGCCTACACCCCGGATAACGTAGCGGGTAAACGTCCAGACCGTGCCACGCTGGTCTATACCCAGCGCTGCAAAGAAGCCTGGAAAGACGTGCCGGTGATCCTGGGCGGCATCGAGGCGAGCCTGCGCCGCACCGCGCACTACGACTACTGGTCAGATACCGTGCGCCGCTCGGTGCTGGTGGATTCCAAAGCCGACATGCTGATTTACGGTAACGGTGAGCGTCCGCTGGTGGAAGTGGCGCACCGTCTGTCGCAGGGCGAGCCGGTGAGCAGCATCCGCGACGTGCGCAATACCGCGATCATGGTGAAAGAGGCGCTGCCGGGCTGGAGCGGGGTGGATTCCCGCATCATCGATATGCCGGGCAAAATCGACCCGATCCCCCACCCCTATGGTGAAGATCTGCCGTGTGCCGATAACAAGCCGGTAGAGCCAAAGAAGGCGGAGGCAAAGGCGATCGTCGTGCAGCCGCCGCGCCCGAAACCGTGGGAAAAAACCTATGTGCTGCTGCCGTCCTACGAGAAGGTGAAAGCCGACAAGGTGCTCTACGCGCACGCGTCCCGTATTCTGCACCATGAAACCAACCCGGGCTGTGCCCGCGCCCTGATGCAGAAGCACGGCGAGCGCTTTATCTGGATCAACCCGCCGGCGATCCCGCTCTCCACGGAAGAGATGGACAGCGTCTTCGCGCTGCCGTACAAGCGCGTGCCGCATCCGGCGTACGGCAACGCCCGTATCCCGGCGTATGAGATGATCCGCTTCTCGATCAACATCATGCGCGGCTGCTTCGGCGGGTGCTCCTTCTGCTCCATTACCGAGCACGAAGGACGTATTATTCAGAGCCGTTCTGAAGATTCGATCATCAATGAGATCGAAGCCATTCGCGACACCGTACCGGGCTTTACCGGCGTGATTTCCGACCTTGGCGGCCCAACCGCCAACATGTATATGCTGCGCTGTAAGTCGCCGCGCGCGGAGCAGACCTGTCGCCGCCTGTCGTGCGTCTATCCGGATATCTGTCAGCACATGGACACCAACCACGAGCCGACGATCAACCTCTACCGCCGCGCGCGTGATCTGAAAGGCATCAAGAAGATCCTGATCGCTTCCGGGGTACGTTACGATATCGCTGTGGAAGATCCGCGCTACATCAAAGAGCTGGCGACGCACCACGTGGGTGGCTATCTGAAGATTGCGCCGGAGCACACCGAAGAAGGCCCGCTGTCGAAGATGATGAAGCCGGGCATGGGCAGCTACGACCGCTTTAAAGAGCTGTTCGACACCTACTCGAAGCAGGCGGGCAAAGAGCAGTATCTGATCCCGTATTTCATCTCGGCGCACCCTGGCACGCGTGATGAGGACATGGTGAACCTGGCGCTGTGGCTTAAGCAGCGTCGCTTCCGTCTGGATCAGGTGCAGAACTTCTATCCTTCACCGCTCGCCAACTCGACGACCATGTATTACACCGGCAAAAACCCGCTGAGTAAGATTGGCTATAAGAGCGAAGAGGTGGTGGTGCCGAAAGGGGATAAACAGCGTCGTCTGCACAAAGCGCTGCTGCGTTATCACGATCCGAAAAACTGGCCGCTGATCCGCCAGGCGCTGGAAGAGATGGGCAAAAAGCACCTGATCGGCTCGCGCCGCGACTGCCTGGTGCCGGCGCCTACGCTTGAGGAGATGCGCGAAGCGCGTCGCCAGAACCGCAATACGCGCCCGGCGCTGACCAAGCACACGCCGATTGTGCATCAGCGTTCGAACGGTGGGGCGGGAACGAAGAAAAACGTAAAACGTAAGAGCGGCTAGACATATTGCCCGGTGGCGCTGCGCTTACCGGGCCTACAGTTCAGCGCGTAGGCCCGGTAAGGCGCAGACGCCACCCGGCTTTTTTCTGCATAAGGGCAGGAGGCCCAACATGAAAATAATGAAGTTAACGGGAGCGATGCTGATTGGCCTGACGTTAAGCGGTTGTGTAATGCACCGCCAGACACAGCCAGAAGTGGAAGGACGTCTTATCGACAGCGCAGGTAAGCCAGTCCCGGGCGCTAAAATAACATTAGAGAGGGAGCAAACGCTTTCTGACGACAACGGTCGTTTTGCTTTTCAGAGCCAGCATGAGTGGATCTTCTTTCTGCCAATAGGTCCGATGGACTGGATTTATCGCACTCCGCTCCAGATAAGTGTCAACGGAAAGGAATATGAAGCAGAAGCAGGCGGCGGTCTCGGCGGACCACATGAACTTGAAGGGAAAGCGTTTAACGTTATTTGCACCTTGCCTGACCTCCCCGGAGAAGCGAGATGTCAGTCCGGTTTATAGATTAAAACGAGCCCGGTGTAAGATCGGGCTCGTTTTAGGTATTACCCGCCAAACTGATCCGGATCCGGCCCTAAACGTTTCCCCTTATCCAGCTTCGCAATCTCACCCAGCTCATCTTTGTCCAGGCGGAAATCCCAGACGTCGAAGTTCTCGGCGATGCGCGATGGCGTGACCGATTTCGGGATCACCACCAGGCCGTTGTCCAGGTGCCAGCGAATGACAACCTGCGCCGGGGTTTTGCCGTATTTATCCGCCAGATCGCGGATAATTTTCTGGTCGAACACCCCCTCGCCGCCCTGAGCCAGCGGGCTCCAGGATTCGGTCTGGATTTTGTGCGTGGCGTTCCAGGCGTGAAGCTGGCGCTGCTGCATCAGCGGGTGCAGCTCGATCTGGTTAATCACCGGCGCGACGCCCGTTTCGTCTATCAGTCGCTGCAGGTGATGTACCTGGAAGTTACAGACGCCGATGCTTTTCACCAGCCCCGCTTTCTGCAGTTCAATCATCCCTTTCCAGGCGTCAACGTAATGGTCGATAGCCGGAACCGGCCAGTGCATCAGATACAGGTCGACGAAATCAAGCTGGAGTTTCTCCAGGCTCTCCTGCAGCGCTTCGCGCGGGCGCTTTTGATCGTCGTTCCAGAGTTTTGTGGTGATAAATAACTCATCGCGAGGGACACCGGCGCTGGCCAGAGCCTTACCCACGCCGTCCTCATTTTTATATGCGGCGGCGGTATCAATCGACCGATAGCCGACTTCCAGGGCCTTATGAATGGCGGAGACGACCTCGTCGTTACCGGCTTTCCATACACCTAGCCCCAACTGGGGCATCACGTTGCCGTCCTGCAGCTTGATTACGGTTTGGTTTGCCATTTTTCCTCCTTCAGGTGCGCATCGCCGGAGAGGGACCCCGGCGATGGGGTGTGCATTAAGTCTGGACGAAATGTCAAAAAACGAAAGTCGGAGGGACAAAAACGCTTAGCGTGCCGCCTCGTAGATACGACGGCTCACGTCCAGCGTAATGTCGCCGTGTTCGCCCAGATGGGTCATACCGTGTTCTTCCAGTTTCGCCAGCAGGGCAGGGATAGAGCTGCCATCCAGACCGTAGCCAGACAGACGCGTTGGCACGCCCAGCCCTTCAAAGAAGTTGCGGGTCGCGTCGATTGCCGCATCAATACGCGCATCGTCAGAGCCCTCGGTGAAGTTCCACACGCGCTCGGCGTACTGCAGCAGTTTGGCACGTTTGGTATCCCGCTTTTCGTTCCACAGCGCAGGCAGAACAACGGCCAGCGTTTGGGCGTGATCCAGGCCGTGCATCGCCGTCAGCTCGTGGCCCAGCATGTGGGTCGCCCAGTCCTGCGGCACGCCAGCCCCGATCAGGCCATTCAGCGCCTGCGTTGCAGCCCACATCACATTGGCACGCACGTCGTAGTTTTCCGGCTCTTTCAGCGCTTTCGGACCTTCTTCAATCAGCGTCAGCAGAATGCCTTCCGCGAAACGATCCTGAATTTTGGCGTTCACAGGGTAGGTGACGTACTGCTCAACGGTATGCACAAAGGCATCGACCACGCCATTCGCCACCTGACGCGCAGGCAGGGTGTAGGTGTAAACCGGATCCAGGATAGCGAACACCGGCTGAACGTGTTCGTTCATAAAGGCCTGTTTATCGCCAGTGGTTTTGCGGGAGATCACCGCGCCCTTGTTGGATTCAGAGCCGGTAGCCGGCAGAGTCAGCACCGAGCCCATCGGGATTGCGCTTTTAATGTCGCTGCCGCGGGTCTCCAGGATGTGCCACGGATCAACGCCGTCTGCGTAGTGGGCTGCCGCAGCGATAAATTTGGTGCCGTCCAGTACGGAGCCGCCGCCGACCGCCAGCAGGAAGGTGACCTTCTCGTCGCGGGCGATTTTCACCGCGTTCATCAGCGTTTCGTAAGAGGGGTTTGGCTCAATACCGCCAAACTCACGCACGTCCAGACCGTCCAGCGCGCTGTAAACCTGATCCAGCACGCCGGTTTTTTTCACGCTGCCGCCACCGTAGGTGACGAGGACGCGGGCGTCTGCCGGGATCTGCGCGCGCAGATCGGCGATAGCGTCTTTACCAAACAGAATGCGGGTTGGGGTGTGAAGATTAAAGTTGTTCATGGCTCGTTCCCTTTAGTGGGTGAATAATCGTGGTGGCGCAGAGGGCAACCTGATGCTGCACATTGTGGTCGCCTGCGGCTATCCTCTCAATGCACATTCCTGCCGATGTCTTGCCCATTTCTACAGAGCGCTGGAGAAAGCGCGGAAAACGACGCACACTGTCAACGTCGGAAACCGTACCCGGAGTAACGAAAAATGAACCGTGAGGCTATCTGTCAGCAGCTCACTGCGCAGATTAAGAGATTGATAGATAATGAAAACCGCGCCAGCGAACTGCTGCCGGATATTCGCCTGCTTTATGGCACCCAGCCCGGGACGCGTACGCCGGTGATGTACCAGCCGGGCATCGTTTTTCTCTTTTCTGGCCATAAAATTGGCTATATCAACGAGCGCGTCTTCCGTTACGACACCAATGAATATCTGCTGCTGACGGTACCTTTACCCTTTGAATGTGAAACCTTCGCGACAGAGGCGGTTCCGCTGGCGGGGATCCGCGTCAATGTCGATATCCTTCAGCTGCAGGAGTTGCTGATGGAGATTGGCGAAGACGAACTCTTCCAGCCGTCAATGGCGTCGAGCGGCATTAACTCTGCGACGTTATCGGAAGAGATCCTCTGCGCCATTGAGCGTCTGCTGGACGTGATGGAGAGGCCGCTGGATGCGCGCATTCTCGGCAAACAGATCATCCGCGAAATTCTTTACCACGTACTGCTGGGACCCGGCGGTGGGGCATTGCTCGCCCTGGTGAGCCGACAGACCCACTTCAGTCTGATAAGCCGCGTGCTCAAGCGTATTGAGAGCCAGTACACCGAAAACCTGAGCGTTGACCAGCTCGCCGCGGAGGCGAACATGAGCGTCTCGGCGTTTCACCACAACTTTAAATCGGTGACCAGCACCTCGCCGCTGCAGTACCTCAAAACCTACCGGCTGCATAAGGCGCGGATGCTGATGATCCACGATGGCATGAAGGCCAGTGCGGCGGCAATGCGGGTAGGCTATGAAAGCGCGTCACAGTTCAGTCGGGAATTTAAACGCTACTTCGGCGTCACGCCGGGAGAAGATGCGTCACGTATAAGAACCATGCAGGGAGCTTAGGCTTTTTTCCCTCTCCCCTATGGGGAGAGGGTCAGGGTGAGGAGATCAGGCGCTGCAGTACTTCTTCTTAATCACTACCGCAATAGTCCCTACCAGTCCCGCCACCAGCAGGAACATCGGCAGTACCATCAGGAAGGTCATCACCTGGTCTTCATGGTGTTTCACAAACGGGATCATATTCAGCGCGTAACCGAGCGTAGTGACCACGCCGACCCACAGCAGAGCGCTCAGCCAGTTAAAGAACTGGAAGCGGCGGTTCGACAGACCGGAAATGCCCGCCATGGTAGGCAGAAGGGTGCGAACAAACGCCAGGAAACGCCCGGCCAGCAACGCCAGCAGACCGTGCCGATCGAACATGCAGGTGGCACGCTGATGATATTTATGCGGTAACTGCGCCAGCCAGCTTTTAACGACGCGTGTATTCCCCAGCCAGCGGCCCTGCAGATAGCTCAGCCAGCAGCCCAGGCTCGCGGCGGAGGTGAGAATGACCATGGTTGGCGTGAAGTCCATAACGCCTTTGCCGATTAACGCCCCGGCAAGTAAAAGCAGGCTGTCACCGGGTAAAAATGAGGCTGGCAGTAGTCCATTTTCCAGGAACAGCGTTGCGAACATCACGAAATAGACGATACCGACGACGTGAGGATCCGCCAGCGCGGCAAAGTCGTGTTGCCAGAGCGCCGCGATAATATCTTGAATAACAGCCATGGACTTTCCTGTGGAACAGCAGATATAACGCTATTGTACTCCCTTATTCGCCCGTCGGGTTTGATCGCGGGCGCATCTCATGCAGACTTTTCTGGTTGCAGTGTCCACAAAAGCGTCCAGGGAGTACATTTTCAGCCAGCACTTTACACGATACGCTCGAACCCTGCTGCTAAATCGGCAATTAAATCGTCCACATTTTCTAAACCGATGTGCAGTCGGATCAGGGTACCGCTGAAGTCCACTTCGCCGCCGGGACGCAGCGCCGCAATCTGTTCCGGCTGGTTAGGCAGGATCAGGGACTCAAATCCGCCCCAGGAGTAGGCCATGCTGAAGAGGGTAAAGTTATCCAGATAATTTGCCAGCTCGTCATGGGTCAGGCGTTTTTTCAGAACGAACGAGAACAAACCGCTGCTGCCCGTAAAGTCACGTTGCCAGAATTCATGTCCCTTACTGCCCGGTAGCGCCGGATGATTAACGCGCTCAACCTGCGGGTGCTGTGCCAGCCATTCGGCCACTTTCAGGCTGCTTTCATGGTGTTGACGCAGACGAACCCCCAGCGTGCGAATACCGCGGCTGGTCATATAGGCCGTGTCTGCATCCACCATCTGCCCCATCAGGTAGGCATTTTCACGCAGTTGCTCCCAGCAGCGGGCGTTAGAGACCGCCGTGCCAATCATGCCGTCAGAGTGGCCAATCAGGTACTTGGTTGCCGCCTGAATCGAGATATCAATGTCGAATTCCAGCGCCTTAAACAGCACACCAGCCGCCCAGGTGTTGTCGATCATGATAATTGCCTCTGGCGCTTTACTGCGCACGGCTTTCACAATGGCCGGCACGTCGTGTACTTCCATGGTGAGCGATCCTGGCGATTCCAGAAACACAATGCGCGTGTTTGGCTGAATAAGCTCGGCGATGTCTTCGCCAATCAGCGGATCGAACCAGCCGGTGGTGACGCCGAGCTTGCTGAGGATTTTGGTGCAGAAGTCCTGGCTGGGTTCATAGGCGGTGTTGGTCATCAGGATATGGTCGCCCTGTTCCACAAAAGCCAGAATGGTATTGGCGACCGCCGCGGCGCCGCACGGGAACAGCGCGCAGCCCGCACCGCCTTCCAGCTCACACATCGCTTCCTGCAGAGAAAAATGGGTTAGCGTGCCACGACGGCCATAAAACAGCCCGCCTTTCGCGCGGTTACGCGTGGCGTTTTTTTTCTCCTCCACGGTATCAAACACCAGTGAGGAGGCGCGTTGAATCACGCTGTTGACCGAGCCCTGGGTATATTTCTTGCTGCGTCCTGCCTGTACCAGCGTGGTATCAAGATGCTTCTTAGTCATGTTCGCTAACCCTGTTTTTATACGTCTGGACGTCCAGACTACCACGATTGTAAAAATCTGCACCCTGAGGCTTATCGAATAAGCAGAAAATATTAGCAAAAAACCGCATAAGAAATTTTTACTGCGTAAGCGCAAAGAAAGTGAGCAAAAATTGCGGCACTATGTAAATAGTAATGAGAACGACTATCAATTCGACGACGTTTTGATATTATTATGCTCAGATTTTGTGATTTGCGTCCTGGAGATACAGAGTGGGTAATAATTTGATGCAGACGGATCTCTCCGTTTGGGGCATGTATCAACATGCTGACATCGTGGTTAAGATTGTGATGATCGGCCTGATTCTGGCGTCCGTGATCACGTGGGCTATCTTCTTTAGCAAGAGCGCCGAACTCATTTCTCAGAAGCGTCGCCTCAAGCGGGAGCAGCTGCAGTTAGCCGAAGCCCGCTCGCTGGATCAGGCTTCTGACATGACCTCATCCTTCCACGCGAAAAGCCTGACCACCCTGTTAGTTAACGAAGCGCAAAACGAGCTGGAACTCTCCGCTGGCAGTGAAGATAACGAAGGCATCAAAGAGCGTACCGGCTTCCGTCTGGAGCGTCGCGTTGCGGCCGTTGGCCGACATATGGGACGTGGTAACGGGTATCTGGCGACGATCGGCGCAATTTCGCCGTTCATCGGTCTTTTCGGTACGGTCTGGGGCATCATGAACAGCTTCATCGGTATCGCCCAGACCCAAACCACCAACCTGGCGGTGGTGGCACCGGGTATCGCGGAAGCGCTGCTGGCGACGGCTATCGGTCTGGTAGCGGCCATCCCGGCGGTGGTTATCTACAACATCTTCGCACGGATGATTGGCAGCTACAAAGCCACGCTTGGTGATGTTGCCGCGCAGGTTCTGCTGCTGCAAAGCCGCGATCTCGACCTCAATGCCAGCTCGGTTAAGCCGGTGCATGCGGCGTCCAAACTGCGCGTAGGTTAATGCGATGGCGATGCGTCTAAACGAAAACCTGGACGATAACGGCGAAATGCATGAAATCAACGTGACGCCGTTTATCGACGTCATGCTGGTTCTGCTGATTATCTTCATGGTGGCTGCGCCGCTGGCGACGGTTGACGTGAAGGTCAATCTGCCGGCCTCTTCCAGCCAGCCACAGCCGCGTCCGGAGAAGCCTGTTTATCTGTCCGTGAAGGCGGATAAATCGATGTTCCTCGGTAACGACCCGGTAACGACTGACTCTGTCATCCCGGCGCTGGAGCAGCTTACCGGCGGTAAGAAAGACACCACGGTCTTCTTCAGGGCGGATAAAACCGTTGATTACGAAACCATGATGAAGGTAATGGACACGCTGCATCAGGCGGGTTACCTGAAGATTGGACTGGTCGGCGAAGAAAAAGCGGCTAAAAAATAAAATAAAAGCTGGCGAAAGCCGGCTTTTTTGTTTTCTCTAAGGCCAAATCGTTATTATTTTCTGCCGTATTTCCCCACACATCATATTTATTTATCAATAAAGCCATCATTAATAATCTCTTGATTGTTAAGCAAATATCAATATTCGGCTGCGTCATTTAACGCTATCTTTTGTTGTACTGGCGTCGCGCAATATCCCCGCTACGCTTAAAAAAGATAATAAAAACAGACCTTCTTCGAAGGATCTTTTTCACCTGCACAGCAAGAGACTCCGTATGCCTACGATGACATGGCTCTATCCGCACGCGCATCAAAACGATCTGATTTCCCTTTCTTCTATACGCCGCCGCGCCGACAGACTAATACTGATGCTCATCTGGTCACTCTGGGGCATCTCACTGGCCGTGGGCTATCTCAATGAGAATGTGGTGCAGGGCGCCATCGTGGCGACTGCGCTGGCGTGTTTATCGTCGGTGCTCACACTGCTGTTTCCCGGCGCGCTGCTGCTTCGTCTGAGCTCGGCGTTTGTGCTGATGGCCTTTTCCGCGCTGCTGATCCATCTGGGGCATGGGGAAACCGAATATCACTTCTCTGTTTTCGTCCTCCTCTCCGCGCTGCTTGCCTGGCGCGACTGGCGACCGCTGTTGATGG
Organism: Enterobacter sp. WCHEn090032; assembly: GCF_003986875.1. NCBI lineage: Bacteria > Pseudomonadati > Pseudomonadota > Gammaproteobacteria > Enterobacterales > Enterobacteriaceae > Enterobacter > Enterobacter sp. WCHEn090032. The sequence continues at coordinate 37,558 of NZ_RXRN01000022.1, read as the reverse complement.
GGGCTGCGGTCATCGCTATACACCATCTGGTCTTTAACTATTTGCAGGAGCACGACCTGTATGGCGTGGTGGTGTTTATGCACACCGGTTTTCATATGGTGGTTTTTCACGCCCTGTTTGTGGTAGTCCAGACGGCGATCCTGATCCTGCTGGCGGTGCGCATGGAGCAGGACGCCCGCTCGGCGAGTGAGGTGGCCGCACTCGCCGGGGTCATTAACCGCGAGCCGGGTTATCTGACGCTCGCCGTCGATGCCGCACCCGCCGGGTCGCCCTTCGCCCGTACCTTTAGCCTGACGCTGGGCACCATGCGCGCCACGCTTGAGCAGGTCAGCGCCAATATTGGCCTACTGCTGGAGGCCTCCCGCACATTAGGCCAGCGTAACAGTGCGCTGTCAGAGCGTACCGATCACCAGGCAAACTCGCTGGCAACGGCGGCCAGCGCGATGGAACAGCTACGGGCTGTCGCCACCCTGACCAGTGAAAAAGCCAGCCAGGTCAGAGAGGTGGCATTCAGCACCAGCCACGTGGCGGAGCAGGGGGGAAATAACGTACGGCAGGCGATGGCGGCAATGGAGCAGATTCGCGAGGAGTCGCAGCGTATTTACGCCATTCTGGAACTGATCGACGGCATTGCCTTCCAGACCAATATTTTGTCGCTTAACGCCTCGGTCGAGGCTGCCAGAGCGGGCGAGCATGGCAAAGGTTTCGCGGTGGTCGCCTCCGAAGTGCGCGTCCTGGCGCAACGTAGCGAGGAGGCCGCAAAAGAGATCCGCCAGCTGCTGACGGCGGCGCAGGCGACCACCCAGCACGGGGTCGAGCAGGTTGAGCACGCGGGTCTAACGATGAAGTCGATCATTGAGAGTATCGAAGGGCTTCGCTCTTTGCTGGAAGAGCTCTCACAGATGAGTGAGCAGCAGCGGGCGAGCATCGCACAAATGAACGACAGCATTGCCAGCATTGATGCCAGCGTACAGGAGAATGTGCGCCACGTTGCGCAGACCCTGCAGGTGGCTGAAGCACAGCGGCAGCAGACAAGTCAGTTAAAAGAGGCGATTGCCGTATTCAGATTTAATTAGCGTGGAGGTTCGGTGGGGGCGCTGCTGCCAGACGCCAGCGCGTCCTCATCAAGCGCAACGCAGGTCACGTTTGAGGTGCGGTACTCGCCGTCTGCCAGTTTGCGCGTCAGGCGCAGGGTGGCGATTTCTCTGGCAAGCAGATACTGATAGTTGGCTTCAAGGCGTCCAAGAAGCTTCTCTTTGAGCTCCGGTCGCTGTTCGATAATGGCATTCATCACTGCACCGTAAATCTCTTCCTTTACCTGTAACGGATAAATATCGCGCCGGTTCTGCCATTTCAGTCGAACCAGTGCTGCCGGGATCGAGACCAGGTCTTGCGTAATACGTGTCATCTCGTCATTTTTTGATTTTCTCAGTGCATCGAGATTTTGCTTTAAGATAAATTCATCACTTTTTTTATCATCTAAAGTCAAATAAACGTCATTGTTCTTAATTTCTTTCACGTTAATCTTCCCCCAGGGTATAAAAAATAGGGTTGTTTTTTTCGCGTGTAATTAGATTAAGCCAAATTTCATTGCCCGCTTCATTAATTGCTTTGGTTTTTTCGGCCATTATCTGGCTTAATTTTTGGGCATCTATTTCACCTTCGGCCTGCAGGTCATTCAGCAGATGGACGAAGGCTTCAATTTTCATGGCACGAAATAAGCGGTCTTTTATATGGCGATCGTGCTCTTCCAGCAACATATTACGGGATTTGCCGCTGTCGGAAACACCAATTAATATATCAGGCTCGAAATCAGAGAGCTTTCTTTTCCCCTGAGTGAAACTGGCCTCTTTTTCTGCTTCCATCGGTTGCTGTTCCACAGGCGTAATGTGGTACTTAGCCGGGACGAGATAGTCGGGCAGCATTTTTAATTTCCTTTAATTTCAACAGGGTGGGGTTGGTAAAGGCGTGAGATTCGTTGACAATATCATGAGGCAAATTTAAAATCAAAAAAAATGGAGCCAACCCATGAACAGCATCTTTTTTACGGTCATCACATTACTATTACTGACCGCTGGTGTTCTTTTATTGATGCAGGAGTTCAATAAAACGAAAGTGTCGAACGACACCAGTGAACCCCCGCAACCGGAACGCATGACAAAAGAGGAAGGTGAAGACCATTTCTCTGTTTTGATGAACTCCGTTACGCCTGTCTGGTACTGGCGGGTCAACCATGAATATATCGATTTTTTACACGCAACAATTAAGCGTATGAAAATGTCGGAAATTAATGACACGCCCGGACTGTTTGAGGCTCAGCGTCGCTGTAGCGACCTCAATTCAGCCGTGTATAAATATTACGACAATATCAAAAAGCGCTGCCTTAACGGTGAGAAGGTCTCTTATTCCGATCTGGACGTATTAAATTTGCGCCAGTGTTTTCGTGAGTTCAGTCTGGAAGCCTACCCGGAGCTGGTGGCGCTGGTCTGGCCGGAATATGCCCGTCCTGAGGTTAACCCCGACAACGTCTGAGTGACGTTCTGGTTAGCTATTGCAAACAGTCAGCGCCGTTGAGCTATACTGGGCGCTGGTTTCTTTTGCAAACAGGACTTTATGGAACGCTTTTTTGAAAACGCCATGTACGCCTCTCGCTGGATACTGGCCCCCGTCTATTTTGGCCTTTCGCTGGCCCTTATCGCGCTGACGATTAAGTTCTTTCAGGAAATCCTGCATGTTCTGCCGAACATTTTTTCCATCGCCGAAGCAGATTTAATTCTGGTTCTGCTGTCGCTGGTGGACATGACGCTGGTGGGTGGACTGCTGGTGATGGTGATGTTCTCCGGCTATGAAAATTTCGTCTCTCAGCTGGATATCGATGAGCGAAAAGAAAAACTGAACTGGCTGGGCAAAATGGATGCCTCGTCGTTGAAGAATAAAGTGGCCGCCTCGATTGTGGCGATCTCCTCTATCCACTTGTTACGCGTGTTTATGGACGCAAAGAACGTGCCGGATAACAAACTGATGTGGTATGTGATTATCCATCTGACGTTTGTACTGTCGGCGTTTGTGATGGGGTATCTGGATAAGATCAGTAAGAAGTAAAATTCACCTTCCCCCTCACCCCGCCCTCTCCCCAAAGGGGAGAGGGAGAAAGGCCGCACCGAGCAGTCCCCTCGCCACTTTGGGGAGAGGGTTAGGGTGAGGGGGGGGGAAGGCAACAGACCGCACTATTTCTCCGACGACGCCTGCCAAAGATTCAACTCTCCATCCGCAACATGCCGATCAATTCTTTCCAGCTCATCCGGGCTAAAGTGCAGATTATCCAACGCCCGCACGTTCTCCTCTATCTGCTCCGGACGGCTTGCGCCAATGAGTACGGACGTCACGCGTTCATCTTTCAGTAGCCAGCTCAGCGCCATCTGCGCCATTGTCTGACCGCGTGCCTGCGCCATCTCATTCAGCAAGCGCAGGCTGTTCAGATTGGCTTCGGTCAGCATCTTCTGCGTCAGTCCGCGCACTTTGTTTCCTTCGCGCTGCATGCGTGAACCGTCAGGAATACCGTTCAGGTATTTTCCGGTGAGCAGCCCCTGTGCCAGCGGGGTAAAGGCGATGCAGCCCGTCCCGTTTTTCTCAAGCGTATCCAGCAGGCCAGTATGATCGACCCAGCGGTTGAGCAGGTTATAGGAGGGCTGATGAATAAGCAGCGGGATTTTCCACTCGCGAAGCAGGTCAGCCATTTTCCGGGTGCGCTCGGTTGAATAGGACGAAATTCCGACGTACAGCGCTTTACCGCTCTGCACGGCATGGGCCAGCGCAGCGGCAGTCTCTTCCATCGGCGTGTTTTCATCCACCCGGTGGGAGTAGAAAATGTCCACATACTCCACACCCATCCGCTTCAGGCTTTGGTCGAGACTGGCGAGCAGATACTTGCGCGAACCGCCCGAACCGTAAGGCCCCGGCCACATGTCGTAACCCGCCTTGGTGGAGATAATCAGCTCGTCGCGATACGCGGCGAAATCCTCACGCAGCAGACGGCCAAAATTTTCTTCCGCACTGCCCGCCGGCGGGCCATAGTTGTTGGCGAGATCTAAATGGGTAATGCCGAGGTCGAAGGCTTTGCGCAGCAGCGCGCGCTGGGCATCAAGAGGCTGTACGTGGCCGAAGCTATGCCACAGCCCCAGCGACAGCGCAGGAAGGCGCAGGCCGCTCTTGCCGCAGTGGCGGTAGAGCATCGTTTCATAGCGGGCAGCGTCAGGGTACCAGGTCATGATGTCTCCTTTTCTTATCGATAATTTTTTTGAAACGTCGTTTTCATTCTGAACTTATCACATCGCTCCTCGCGAAGATAAGGGTTAACGGTGGCTGTGTGACCAGTGAAGCCACGCTAATTAAAAATGATCACAAAACGTTATAATTTCCCTCTTTCCTGCCGATAACGAGAGAAGCACTCGCCTCTGGGCGAATTCACCCTCACGGCAAGGAAGACTTATGAATATGCTCCGTAATTTCACAATACGTTTCGTCATGCTGACGATCCTCGGGATCTTTTGTGTAATGTGGGCGGGGGTTGGGCTGTACAGCACCTGGTCCCTTTCCCGCGTTTCCGATGGCAATGACGTGGACCGCCAGCTGGTTAAACAGATGACGGTACTCAGCCAGGGTAACGATCAGTATTTCCGCTTCGTGACCCGTCTGAGCCGCGCAATGGAAGTCAAAGCCGCAGGCGGCACGCCGGATCTGGCCTCTGCCCAACAGGCGCTGGATAACATGGGCAAGAAACTGGCCGAGATGAAAGCCATCTCCCCAGGCCCGATGGATGAGCAGGTTTCATCCCGGGTGATTGGCGCCTGGCAGGCGCTGCTCGAACAGGGGGTGACCCCGCAAATGCAGCAGGCGAAACAGGGCGCGCTGGACGGCTATCGTCAGCAGGCGAATAATGTCACCCCACCGCTGAGCCGCGCGTTCGGTGCGGCGGCTGAGGCATTCAACACTGCCGCAGCGACGTCGCTCGACAGCACCCGTGTGGTGGTGGACGGCCTGACCAGCATGACCCGGACGGTGATTATCGTCGCCACGATTATCGGCCTGCTGATCCTCCTCTTCACCGACCGTTATCTGGTGGCAATGCTGGTCAAACCGCTGGATCGCATTCGCCAGCAGTTCCGCCAGATTGCCCAGGGCGATCTCAGCCAGCCCATTGAGCCGTTTGGCCGCAACTGTGTGGGACAGCTGGTGCCGCTGCTGAGCGCCATGCAGGACAGCCTGCGCGAAGCGGTCAGCACCATCCGTTCCGGCAGTGAGAATATCTGGCGTGGGGCGACGGAGATTTCCAGCGGTAACAACGATCTCTCTTCCCGTACCGAAGAGCAGGCGGCGGCGCTGGAAGAGACGGCGGCCAGCATGGAGCAACTGACCGCCACGGTGAAACTGAACGCCGAAAGCGCGCGTCAGGCGAGCCAGCTGGCCGATGTGGCCTCGACCACCGCCAGCCGCGGCGGCTCGCTGGTGGAAGAGGTGGTCACCACCATGAGCGGGATCTCGGAAAGCTCGAAGAAAATTGCGGAAATCACCAACGTCATCAACAGCATCGCCTTCCAGACCAATATCCTGGCGCTTAACGCCGCGGTTGAAGCGGCGCGCGCGGGCGAGCAGGGGCGTGGTTTTGCCGTCGTGGCAGGCGAAGTCCGCAATCTGGCCAGCCGCAGCGCCAACGCGGCGAAAGAGATTGAGGGGCTGATTGCCGATTCGGTTTCCCGCGTGGAGCAGGGGGCGCAGCTGGTGAGCGACACGGGCACGACCATGGATGCGATTTTGCGTGACGTGACAGAGGTCACCACCATCATGAAGCAGATTGCGTCGGCTTCAGAGGAGCAAAGCAAAGGCATTTCTCAGGTCGGTATCGCCATCACCCAGATGGACGGCGTTACCCAGCAAAACGCCTCGCTGGTGGAAGAGGTTTCCGCGGCGGCGGCGGCGCTTGAGCGCCAGACCGAAGATCTTCAGCGTTCGGTGCAGAAGTTCCGCCTGACGGCTTAACGCGCAAAGGCCGCCCTGTGCGGCCTTTCTTTTCACGCGGGTGTGTTTAACCCTGCTGATGCAATTCGGGAAATCGGGTATCCCGTTGCAGATGCCACTTCGGCGATACGCTTAAATGAGGGGTTACCGTTTGGTGAAAGTGATTTGTAGAGTGATTCGCGGGAAATACCTGCACGTTTTGCAATGACAGTCATCCCGCCCGAGGCTTCAATCACATGACGTAAAGCCAGCATGAACGCCTCATAACCTCCGGGCTCGTCAATTTCTATAAAAGCCTGATGAAGATATACGGGCGCGAAATCCGGAGAATCTTTCAGGAGTTGTACCATTGCGTCATCATGGAGTACTGATTTAGCCATTCCGATTTCCTCTTATATCCTGCGCTTGTAGTCGTTGAGGTACTCAACGGCTCTTTCTATATCTGCATTTTGCTTTTTTTTCGTTCCAGTCAATAGCACCAGGCTTACTGCGCCATCTGCCGGATCGGAGACTTCGCTGAAATAGACTCGGTAACCCGGTCCCTGGTTAATTCTGAGCTCTGAAACGCTCTCTCTGCATGGTTTACAATCACCATAGTTACCCGTTGACATTCTGGCGACACGCGTAGCAATCATGGCTTTTGCTATGGGATCTTTCACACTTCTCAGATATGCATCAAACGGGTCGTACCCGTCAGCTGTGATGTAGTGTTTAACCTTAGCCATTATTGTAGCCTGTAGTTTACGATAAGCAAATGCATTGTAATCTTCAGGCTACGACAGGCAACGGTTTACAGGGTTGTGACAGTGGGGAAGATGTGATTTCTGAAAGCGGATCGCAAAAATACGAAACCGTTGTGTTCGGCCTTTCTCACCCTCTCACTCAGGAATGCGGCAGCAGGCTAAGCGCCTGTTTAACCGCCGCCTGCAAACGTGATTCCGGCACTCCGTCCCGGGCCTGCACCGACAAACCATGTAAAAAGACGGCAAAATAGTCTCCCAGACTCTCGGCATCGGTCGACTCCGGCAATTCACCGTTACGCACTGCCAGATGGAGACGGTCGATGATCTGCTGTGTACGCTGCAGGCGATGCTGTGCCAGCCAGGTTTTGATCGTCTCATTTTCCGCACTGACGCTGGCTGCCGAGGCCACCACCATACATCCTTGCGGCAATTCCGGATGGCAGTACAGGTGAACCGCATCCATTAACAGCGTCTGGAGGGTATCCCGCACGCTGCCCCCGGCAGCTAAGGCCCGATCCGCAAAACCGCCTTCCTGTTTTTCGTAATCGGCGATAGCTTCCCGAAAGAGCTGCTCTTTTGAACCGAACGCCTTGTAAATACGTGCCGATGCAATCCCCAGCTCTGCCACCAGGTCCGACATTGAGGTGCCTTCATAACCCTGTCGCCAGAACAGGTTACGCGCTTTGATAAGCGCCTGGTCACGATCGAACTGGCGCGGTCTGCCTGCCATTTTGTTGCTCCGGTTGGTCCTGAATTCTGTGCAACAGGATCGCCTAAATCATCTGGATTACCAACGAATTTATAATTTTCGCTTGCGGTTATCCGGCTTTACTCCTATTGTTTGTCAATCGACAAACAATAGGAGTATACGATGAAAACCCTCAAAGGTCCCTCTCTCCATCTGGCTCAGTTCAGCGATGATGCGGCCCCCTTTAATAATTTGCCCGCGATCGCCCGGTGGGCGGCGCAAACGGGTTTTAGCGCTCTGCAAATTCCGGCATGGGACCGCCGTCTCTTCGACGTGGCGACGGCGGCAGAAAGCCAGACCTACTGCGACGATCTGACCGGTATGCTGGCAGAGCATGGCCTGGTGATAAGTGAACTGACCAGCCATATTTTTGGCCAACTGATGGCGGTACATCCTGCTTACGACAGCTTATGCGACAGCTTTGCGCCGCCAGAAGTACACGGCAACGCACAAGCCCGCGGCGAATGGGCGCGGCAGCAGCTGCTCCTGGCGGTCAAGGCCTCTGCCCGGCTTGGCCTCAGCGATCTGGGTACCTTCTCTGGCTCGCTGGCGTGGCCCTATCTGTTCCCGTTCCCGCAGCGTCCGGAAGGGTTAATTGAAACCGCCTTTGACGAACTGGCCAGACGCTGGATACCGGTGCTCAACGCCTGTGACGAGCAGGGCATAAACCTCTGCTATGAGATCCACCCGAGTGAAGATCTGCATGATGGAATAACCTTTGAAATGTTTTATCAGCGGGTGAAAGAACATCCCCGCTGCCGGATACTTTTCGACCCCAGCCACATGGTGCTCCAGCAGCTTAACTACCTGGCGTTCATTGATATCTATAAGGACCTGATCAACATGTTCCACGTCAAAGACGCTGAATTCAATCCGACCGGCCGTCAGGGGATTTATGGTGGCTATCAGTCATGGGTTGATCGTGCAGGACGTTTTCGCTCACTGGGTGACGGGCAGGTGGATTTCAGGGCTATTTTCTCAAAGCTGACCCAATACGATTATGCCGGCTGGGCAACCCTCGAGTGGGAGTGCTGTCTGAAAAATCCGCTGGACGGTGCCAGAGAAGGGGCTGCGTTCATCCGCAACCATATTATTCACATCACCGATAAAGTCTTCGATGATTTCGCCGGTGCGCCGGTGAACCCTCAACAAATCAACGCATTACTCGGCATTCGCTAAGCCACGACATTACAGGGAGTCCCCATGGAACAACAATACGGTGAGATCGCGCATGCGGATCTCAGGGCAGAACACGTCTATACGAAAGTGAACGGACAGCGCATCCATTGCGTCGTGGCGGGAGAAGGTCAACCGGTATTACTGATACCAGGCTGGCCGCAGACCTGGTATACCTGGCGCTATGTCATGCGCGCGCTCTCAGCGGCAGGTTTTAAGGCTATCGCGGTTGATCCACCAGGCATGGGGGAATCAGACAAACCGCGCGACGGCTATGACACCGGACGCGTTGGTGCCACGCTGCATACGATGATGGCGCAACTGGGGCATTCACATTACAGCATCGTGGGCCACGATATCGGCATGTGGGTGGGTTATGCCATGGCGAGCGATTTTCCACAGGCGATAGAACGGCTTGTGCTGACAGAAGCGGTTATCCCTGGACTGGCACCGCCACCGCCGATTTTTGTCGCACCGGAAGAGAACATCTTTCTCTGGCACTTCATGTTCAATCAGCTGGCGGATTTACCCGAAACCCTGACCAGCGGGCGCGAATCACAGTATCTCAGCTATATTTTTGACCGCTGGTCGCATCGCCGTGAACGGGTCGCAGCAGAGGTGTATATCACCGCCTATTCGACGCCCGGCGGGCTGCGTGCGGGTTTCGACTATTACCGCGCTATCCCGGAGACCATCCGGCAGAACCAGCGTCGCGCGCAAACGCCTTTAACCATGCCGGTGTTAACGGTGGGGGCCGAACATGCCACGCGCGACGCACCACTGATAACCCTGCAGGGCAATGCCCGTGATCTGCGTGGTGAGACGGTGGCCGATTGCGGGCATTTTATTACCGAAGAGTGTCACGAGGCGTTTATTGGGCTGATCGTGCCATTCCTCTCAGAGGATGCACATCATGCCGCTTGATAAACATATTGCTGATTTTCTGGCTGCGTCATCGGGCGCGCCGCAGCCGGCGTCATTAGCCGAACTGCGTGTCGCCACCGACGTGGAATTGCTGCGGCTACAGGGCGAGGAGGAAACGGGTGGCGCCATTCAACATCACGTTGTGATTGCCGATGATGGCTATGAGATTGAACTTCGCGTCTATACCCCTGCCGCCTCGAAGGCAGAAATCGCGCAGCCTGCAATGCTGTTTGCTCATGGCGGCGGATGGTGCCTGGGGTCGCTGTCACTGTACGATCGACCCTGTCAGGCATTGGCGAATGCTACTGGCCGGAAAATACTCTCCGTGGATTACCGTCTGGCGCCGGAGTTCCCCTTCCCGAGGCCGTTAGAAGACGTTTATCAGGCATTGTGCTGGGAAAACTATCTGGGAGACCGTCGTCATCCTTATGCCGAGCCGCTGCGTATGGCCTCGCTGAGGGGTGTACCGCCAGCAACCATCCTGAGTTGTGAGTATGATCCCCTGCGCGATGAGGCTGAAGCGTATGCGCGGCGGCTTGAGGAGGCGGGAGTACCGGTACGCTGTGAACGGCTGCCGGGAATGGTGCATGCCTGTATTCATATGACAGGGTTAACGCCTGCCGCGCGTCGGTTGTTTGAACGGGCTTGTATATAGTTCTGGATGGGGCTTCGTTTTCCAAACGTGGCGCTTGTTTTGCTGGCTATCGAGCCTTCCGGGTAAGAGTCCTCTGCAGGCGGAATGCTTTCCAGCCCAGAGCGGGTGGAAAGGTCACCCAGGCAATGATCAGGATAATGAGGAAACTCATGCTCCCGGAAAGAATGTGTGTCCGGCTACCCGCGATGAGGGTGACCAGCATAACCAGAACCAGCGCGACCGTGAGCCATACCGAAACCTGGAAGCGCCGTGAGAGCGCATCGATGAGATTCTGCAGGGTGCCTCCAGCTGCTGAGAGTCGGGCCTGTAAATTGTCTACTTCGCTTTGGCTGAAACCTGCCTCAAGCAGGTCTTTCTCACTGATAGCCATCACGTCCTCCCTAATCAGGCGAAAATATACTGTATTAAACCAATAATAAGAGAAGACAAAAAACCCAGCGTAATAGCTGGGTTTCTTCATCATGCCGGTTCGAAAGGGAGAATTACGGCGTTTATCAGTGCGTCGCTTCACCGATCAGCGCGCCGGAACCGGCGCCGACAGCCGCGCCTTTCAGCACGCTATTGCCCGTCACGGCAGCTGCGCCAGCACCCACAACAGCACCAACGGCACCGCCTTTACGTGCGGCTTTGCCTTTGTCGCCGTTTTTGAACATGGCACCGGTGCCTGCGCCCACCACGGCACCGCCAACGGTTGATTTCAGATCTTTACCCGTGGCCGCGCCAATTGCCGCGCCTGCTACCGCGCCAGCGGCGGTTTTGTCGATAGCCATTCCCGAGGCGGAAAAAATGAGGGCGCTGATAACCAGCGTTGTTTTAATCAGTTTCATAACAGATCCTTTGTGACTGCTGTCGGTTGATACGTCATTTCTCACCGTCTGGCGGAAGAAACACGCCTGGATAGTGCCAGCAATACCGGCCCAACCTTTAGGCTAATCATGCCCTGAACAGGGATCTGTTCTGCCGGGCGGTAAACCGCCCGGCCAGTCGTCATGCCTGACGCTTGTCTTCGGTATTCGTATCAAAGTCACTCGCCGCGTGACGTTCGTGGAGCTGCTCGTTCAGCTCGCCGCTGGTGCGGTTGACAATCCGTCCACGCTTCACGGCATGGCGGTTTGCCACGTCTTTCGCCCAGCGCTGGACGTTGGTGTACTTCTCTGCGTCCAGGAACTCGGCGGCGTTGTAGACGCTACCCAGCGCCACGCAGCCGAACCATGGCCAGATCGCCATATCCGCAATGGTGTACTCCTCACCCGCGACGTAACGACCGCGCGCCAGCTGTTTATCCAGAACGTCGAACAGGCGTTTGGCTTCCATCGTGAAGCGGTCGATCGCGTACTCTATCTTCACCGGCGCATAGTTGTAGAAGTGGCCAAAACCACCGCCGAGGAACGGTGCCGCGCCCTGAAGCCAGAACAGCCAGTTCAGCGTCTCGGTGCGTCCCGCCGGATCTTTTGGCAGGAAGTGACCAAATTTCTCTGCCAGATAGAGCAGGATATGGCCGGATTCAAATACGCGCGTTGGCGGGTTCGTGGAGTGGTCACGCAGCGCCGGTATTTTCGAGTTCGGGTTCACTTCAACGAAGCCGCTGGAGAACTGATCGCCCTCGCCGATGCGGATCAACCACGCGTCGTACTCCGCGCCCGTCACGCCCAGCGCCAGCAGCTCTTCGAGCATGATGGTGACTTTCTGGCCGTTAGGTGTCCCCAGTGAGTAGAGCTGTAGCGGGTGAGAGCCGACAGGCAGATCTTTCTCATGCGTTGCGCCGGAAATGGGACGGTTGATATTGGCGAACGCGCCGCCGTTGTTCTTTTTCCATTCCCACACTTTGGGTGGCTGATAGGTGTTGTCTGACATGTTGGCCTGCCTTTTTTGTGATGTGTTGAGGCAGTGTAGCAGGAGATTTGTGAAGCGTTTAACGAACTGAGCGTAATCGATCTGCCGCTATTCCTTCCGGCGCTTATATATAACAAATCCGGCATAAGCTTAATCGAAAATCGCATTTTCATAATTAATGCGTAAACAGATAAAGCTGCATATGATGCTTCAACATAAATAAAAGATGCAGTCATAAACACTTTATAAGGCAAGGAGTTAGTGAGATGCGTAAGCTTCTGTTATCGGCCGTGGTCGTTTCGCTCGCGTTAGGCCTGGCGGGCTGTGATGATGCGAAAAATAAAGAGACAAATACGCCCCCCGCGGCAAAAAACGACGCGCCAAAAGAGGGCGGTTCGCTTATTATCGGCATAACCTCCGGCGACCCGCTAGCCGTTAATCCGCTCTATGCCAGTGACCGCACAACGTTAACCATCATGCAGGCGCTGTATGCTCCGCTGTACAGCTTTAATAACGGCAAAATTGAGTGGGGCCTGGCGGAAAGCCTGACGCCGTCTGCCGATAACCTGAGCTACACCCTCACGTTAAAACCCAACCTGAAATGGCAGGACGGGCAGCCGCTGACGGCGGACGACGTGGTCTTTACGTTCAATAAGCTGCTGGATGCCAAACAGCACAGCTTTTTCCGCAGCATGTTCACTTACGGCGATAAGCCGGTGCAGGTAAGCAAGGTTGACGAGCGCACCGTTAAATTCACCTTACCGCAGGTCAGCGCGGCTTTTACCGGTACCCTGGTGCAGATCTACCCGATCCCGCAGCACGTGTTCGCCAGTGAAGGCGATCTGGAAAAGAGCAGCAAAAACGATGCGCCGGTGGGCTCCGGGCCGTTTAAATTTAAAGAGTACCGCGCCGGACAGTATTACGCTCTGACCCGTTTTGATGATTACTGGAACGGCAAAGCGAAGCTTGATTCCGTGACTTACCGTTTCGCCAAAGACAGCAATGCCGCGAATCTTGCCCTGCAAAACGGTGAAATCAACCTCAAGATGGTGGACCCGCAGGATGTGAACCGCCTGAAAAATACCGGTAAGTTTGACTTCGTGGTCTATCCGGAAGGGCGTCTGGCCTACATGACCTTCAACCAGAACGTGCCGGTGATGAAGAGCAAGGCGCTGCGTCAGGCCATTGCTTACGCCATCAACAAAGATGAGCTGACCCAGACCGCGTTTACCTCGCTGGACTACGCCAAACCGGCGACCTCGTTCCTGACGCCAGATACGCTTTACAAGACGGACGATGTAGAACAGTACAAATTCGATCTGCAAAAAGCCAAAGATCTGCTTAAAGCGTCCGGCGCGCCGGACAACCTCAGGCTGCGCCTGGCGTATGTGAACACCAACAAAACCCAGGAGAGTATGGCGCTCTACATTCAGCAGGCGCTGAAGGCCATTGGGGTGAACGTGGAGCTGATGCCGCTGGACTCCAACGCCATGTCTCAGCGCAGTCTCGACATGAACAACACCGCCTGGGAGCTGAACCTGGGCGGCTACATCATGGGCTCAGAGCCGGACGGTTACAAATCACTGTTCATGAGCAACGAAGCCTATAACTACGCGCATTATAAAAACCCGCAGTTTGATGCCCTGTGGGATAAAGGCGCCGTGGAAACCGACGCCGCGAAACGGGCAGATATCTACAAGCAAATTCAGCAGACCGTGGCAAACGACATGACCTACTACCCGATTGCCTATACCAATGCGACCGTCGCGGTGGACAAGCGCTTCGGCGGCACCCAGGAAGCAGAGCCGAAGCCGGTCTACCTGTTCCAGGATCTGTCAAAAATCTATCAGAAATAAGCGATAGCCCCGGCCGTCAGGCCGGGGTCTGAGTAAGGGCATGTCGTGAACACACTTCTCACGCGTCGGTTGCTGCAACTGCTGCCGATGCTGTTCTTTATTTCACTGGTGGCGTTTTTGCTGGTCAAACTCGCCCCCGGCGATCCGGTGGCGGCGTACATCACGCCGCGTATGGCTCCGGAAGATATCGAACGTATTCGCCAGAGCCTGGGGCTGGATAAGCCGCTGGTTACGCAGTACGTTCTGTGGCTGAAAAACGTCCTGCGGGGCGATCTCGGCTATTCGCTGATCTACCACCGCCCGGTGCTGGAGATGATCGGCGAACGCATTCCGGCCACGCTGGGGCTGATGGGGGCGTCGCTGCTGCTGGCGATCGTACTGGCTATTCCGCTCGGTCTGCTGGCGGGAGCATTTAAGCACCGCTGGCTGGATCACGTGCTGAACCTGTTCGCCTATATCGGCATCTCGGTGCCGATTTTCTGGTTCGGCATTTTGCTTATCACCGTCTTTGCCGTGCAGCTTAACTGGTTCCCCAGCATGGGGATGCGCACCATCGGCATGGAAGACAGCGCGCTGGATGTCTTGCGCCACGGCGTGCTGCCGTGCATTGCGCTGACGTTCTACAACCTCTCCAGCTACGTGCGCTACATCCGCTCCAACACCATCTCGCAGCTCTCGGCCGACTACGTGCAGACCCAGCTGGCCTACGGCGCGACGCGCGCCAGTATTCTGTTCCGTCACGTGCTGAAAAACGTGCTGCTGCCGGTGATTACCCTGTTCGGCCTGTCGTTCGGCGAGCTGATCGTGGGGGCCTATGTGACGGAGAGCGTCTTCTCCTGGCCGGGGATGGGGCTGCTTGGGATCCAGTCGATCGCCTCGCTGGACTACCCGCTGATCATGGCGATCATCATGCTCTCGTCGATGATGCTGATCGTCGGTAACCTGATCGCCGATCTGCTTTATCGCTTCGCCGATCCCCGCATTCGTACGCTGAGGTAACCCGGATGAGCAGACGCTGGCAGCAGGTTCGTCACCAGCTGCGCCGCAATCGTCCGGCGCAGTTCTCTCTGTTTGTGCTTTTTATTTTCGTTGTCGCCGCGCTTTGCGCCGGCTTAAGTCCGTACGATCCGGATCGGATGGCGCTCGGCGCACGCACGCTACCGCCGGATGCCGCGCACTGGTTCGGTACCGATGAATACGGACGCGATTACTTCACCCGCGCGCTGTATGGCGGCCAGATTTCGTTAATGGTCGGTTTTCTCGCCATGCTCTTCTCCACGCTTATCGGCACGGTGGTGGGAACGGTGAGCGGCTATTTTGGCGGCTGGCTGGATAACCTGATGATGCGCGCCGTGGATATCCTGATGGCCATTCCGGCCTTCTTCCTGCTGCTGGTGGTGAATGCTTACCTCAAGCCGGGCGTGGATAACATCATCCTGATCATCAGCCTGCTGACGTGGATGAACATGTCGCGGCTGGTGCGTGCCGAAACACTGTCGGTGAAAGAGCGCGAGTATGTGCTCTATGCCCGCGCGTCGGGAGAACATCCGCTGCGCATTATCGTGCGCCACATTATTCCCGGTGTGCTGCCGACCATTATCGTGGCCGCCACGCTCAATATCGCCTCGGCGATTTTGATGGAATCAACGCTCAGCTTCTTAGGGCTGGGCGTGCAGGCGCCTGCGGCGTCGTGGGGAAGTATGCTGAACAACGCGCAGTCTTATATTGGCGAAGCGTCGTGGCTGGCAATGTTCCCCGGCATTTTGATCCTGCTGACGGTGTTCAGCTTTAACGTGCTGGGCGATGTGTTCCGTACCGCCTTTGAGCCGGGAGCCAGTCGCGATGAGTAGCTTATTAGAACTCGATGACCTGCATACCACGTTCCGCACCCGGCAGGGGGAAATGCATGCGGTGCGCGGCGTGAGCTTTCAGGTTCAGCCGGGAGAACTGGTGGGTATCGTTGGCGAATCGGGCTGCGGCAAGAGCGTCACCTGTAAGTCGATTATCCAGCTTCTCGGCAGCAACGGCCGGATAACGGGCGGCAGCATCCGCTTTCAGAACGAGGACCTGGCGCAGAAAACCCCGGCGCAGATGCGCGCCATTCGCGGCAACGAGATCGCGATGATTTTCCAGGATCCGATGACCGCCCTCAACCCGGTGCTGACCATCGGCAAGCAGATGGCGGAGATCCTGATGCGCAATAAAGGGCTCAGTAAAAAAGCGGCTAAAGCGGCGGCGATCGCTATGCTGCAACAGGTGGGCATTGCTGAGGCGGAACGCCGGTACGACCAGTATCCCCACGAGTTCAGCGGCGGGATGCGCCAGCGGGTGATGATCGCCATTGCGCTTTCCTGTAATCCGAAGCTTCTTATTGCTGATGAACCGACCACCGCGCTGGACGTGACCATTCAGGCGCAGATCCTGCGCCTGCTGAAAAGCCTGCAGCAGCAGACCCAAACCGCGATTTTGCTGATCACCCACGATCTCGGCGTGGTGGCGCAGGTCTGCAGCCGCGTGGTGGTGATGTACGGCGGGCTGGTGATGGAGGAGGGGAGCGTGGAGGACATTTTTTATCGCCCTGCGCATCCTTACACCCGGGGGCTGCTGGCCTCGCTGCCGCGTCCGGATGAGGAGAATCAACGGTTGTCGCCGATAGAAGGTTCACCGCCAGGCCTGCTTAACCCGCCGCCGGGTTGCCCGTTTGCCGAACGCTGTCCGAAGCGTATGCCGCAGTGTGAGCGGCAGCCCGCGTTTTATTCCGTCGGAGAGGGCCATCGCGCCGCCTGCTGGCTATGGGCCGATAAGGAGATTCAGGCATGAGTGAACAACAGACGCCTTTAGTGCGCGTCCGGGACCTGCACAAACACTATCAACTTAACGGCGGTTTGCTGCGTAAAGGCGTGGCCGTGAAAGCGGTCGATGGCGTGAGCTTTGATATCCAGCCCGGCGAGACGTTTGGCCTGGTCGGGGAGTCCGGCTGCGGGAAATCGACCCTCGGGCGCGCCATTCTGCGTCTTTTCGATATCACCTCGGGCGAGATCCACTTTGCCGGACAGGCGATCGCCCACGCCCGTGAAAAAGAGCTGAAGCCGCTGCGTAAAAGAATGCAGGCGATTTTTCAGGATCCCTGGTCCTCGCTCAACCCGGGGATGACCGTGCGACAGCTGGTGGCCGAGCCGATGCAAATCCACGGCTACAGCCGGGAAGCGCAGCAGGAGCGTACGGAAATGCTGCTCTATAAAGTCGGGCTGAAGCAGGAACACCTTGAACGGTTCCCGCACGAGTTCAGCGGCGGGCAGCGCCAGCGCATCAGTATTGCCCGCGCGTTGTCCGTGAATCCGGAGTTTGTGCTGTGCGATGAACCGCTCTCGGCGTTGGACGTCTCGGTGCAGGCGCAGGTGGTGAATATTCTGCAGGACCTGCAGCAGGAGCTGGGGCTGACCTATCTGTTTATCGCCCACGATCTCTCCATGGTGCGCCATATCTCGAGCCGAATTGGGGTGATGTATCTCGGTAAGCTGGTGGAGGTGGCCCCGGCGAATGCGCTGTATCAGCATCCGGCGCACCCTTACACCCGCGCGCTGCTGGCGGCGGTTCCCCGTCCCGACCCGCGCATTCGTCACCTCGACGACGCTACCCTGCGCGGCGATATTCCAGGCCCCACCTCCGCGCTGCCTGGCTGTAAGTTCTGCAGCCGCTGCCCGCATGCCATGCCGGTTTGCCAGACGCAGGAGCCGGCGATGCAGGAGATTGCGCCAGGGCATTTTGCAGCATGCTGGTTGTTTAACGTGTAATTAATGCGCCACGCAGGTGTATGATAAATCCTCCTCTGTCAGGTTAATTACAACGTGCAGACGACGACAACCCTTAAAAAATTGCCGCCTGCCTGTTTTAGGTTGGATACATGCGTAAAGGAACGTTAAGCAGTGATGCGCCATTCGGGACATTGTTAGGCTATGCGCCCGGTGGCGTGGCGATTTACTCTTCAAATTACGGCAGTCTGGACCCGCGAAATTACCCGGAAGATGCGGATTTCCGCAGCTATATTGGCAACGAATACATGGGCCACAAATGGCAGTGCGTTGAGTTCGCCCGCCGTTTTCTGTTTCTCAACTATGGCTTTGTGTTTACCGATGTCGGTATGGCGTGGGAGATCTTCTCTCTGCGCTTTTTGCGTCAGGTGGTGAACGATAACATTCTGCCCCTTCAGGCCTTTGCCAACGGCTCGAAGCGCGCGCCGCGCGCCGGGGCGCTGCTGATCTGGCAAAAAGGCGGCGAGTTTCACGAGACCGGCCACGTGGCGGTGATCACCCAGCTTCTGGACGATAAGGTGCGTATCGCGGAGCAGAACGTCATTCACGCGCCGCTGCCGCTCGGGCAGCAGTGGACGCGCGAGCTGCGCCTCTGTGTTGAGAACGGCAGTTACACGATCCACGACACCTTTACTGACACCGAAATCCTCGGCTGGATGATCCAGACTGACGACACAGAACACAGCATTCCGCAGCCGGAAATCGACGGCGAACTGCTGAAAATCAGCGGTGCGCGGCTGAAAAACAGACGTCAGTTCGACGGGAAGTGGCTCAACGAAAATGACCCCCTGCAACAGGCCTATATCCGCGCCAACGGTCACTTTATCAATAAAGATCCCTGCCAGTACTTCACCATTACCGAAAGCGCCGAGCAGGAGCTGATCAAAGCCACCAACGAGCTGCACCTGATGTACCTGCACGCGACCGATAAGGTGCTGAAAGATGACAACTTACTGGCGCTTTTCGACATACCGAAAATCCTCTGGCCGCGCCTGCGCCTCTCCTGGCAGTGGCGCCGCCACCATATGATCACCGGTCGTATGGATTTCTGCATGGATGAGCGCGGGATTAAGGTGTATGAGTACAACGCCGACTCCGCCTCCTGCCATACGGAGGGCGGGCTGATCCTCGAAGAGTGGGTCAAAAACGGCTATCGCGGCAACGGGCACAACCCGGCGGAAGGCCTGCTGGAAGAGCTGACCGGCGCATGGAAGCACAGCCACGCGCGTCCGTTCGTGCATATCATGCAGGACAACGATGTCGAAGAGGACTATCACGCGCTCTTTATCCAGCGCTCACTGCTGCAGGCCGGGTTTGAAACGAAAATTCTGCACGGTCTTGGCGCCCTGAGCTGGGATGCCGCCGGGCAGTTGATTGACGACGAAGGCCGCCACGTCAACTGCGTGTGGAAAACCTGGGCGTGGGAGACGGCGATAGAGCAGATCCGCGAGGTGAGCGAAACCGAGTATGCTGCGGTACCGATTCGCACCGGCCACCCGGCTGGGGAAGTACGGCTGATTGACGTCCTGCTGCGCCCGGAAGTGCTGGTCTTCGAACCGCTGTGGACGGTGATCCCCGGCAACAAGGCAATCCTCCCGGTGTTGTGGCAACTGTTCCCGAACCACCGCTACCTGCTCGATACCGATTTTGAGGTTAACGATCTGCTGAAACAGACCGGCTATGCCGTTAAGCCCATCGCCGGGCGCTGCGGCAGCAATATCGATCTGATTAGTGCTGAGGATGAACTGCTGGATAAATCCAGCGGCAAGTTTGTTGACCGCAAAAATATCTACCAGCAGTTGTGGTGCCTGCCAAACGTTGATGGCAAGCATATTCAGGCTTGCACCTTTACCGTGGGCGGAAACTACGGCGGAACCTGTCTGCGCGGCGATGACTCGCTGGTGGTGAAAAAAGAGAGTGATATTGAGCCGCTGATTGTGGTAAGGGACTCACTATAAAATATTACCTGCACGGACGACTCCCTCTCCATTGAGGGAGAGGGTTGGGGTGAGGGGGAACATACGGCTCTGGTGGTCATTCCGTTCACTTTATGTTCCTTGCTACTCTGCAACGACATGGCCTGTGAACGTGCCAGGGTGGCTCAGTCGCCACCACCCTGGCGACCCGGGCTCCCGGCGGTAAATCGCCGCTTCGCGGTACCTTCGGCTAATTCCTTCCGGCTTATCGGGGACGGGCGGAGGTAACGTCCCTGTAAAGCCCGCCCTCTCGGCGCATCCATGCGCCTCGCCCCGGCCGGAAGGAAAACGCCTCAGCGATTTACAGCCGGACCAGGGCATCGCTGAAAGCCTTTAGTCATTCTGAAACAAGATTATTGCTTCTGTTTAAAAATTACTGTGGATCCCTCAGCCCGCAGGGCATCCTGCGGGCGCCTTTTGTTACGGTTCTTCCTCTTCCTGCTGCCCGCTGACCTTCAAATCAATAATCCGGCCAATCTGGTCATGATAGACCGTCAGCAGGTTGTACTGGCTCATCTCAGAGATGATCTGTGGTGAGACATTAAAGCTGCGGGCAAGCTCCTCCTCCGGCAAATAACCCGGCTGACGCCGTCTCACCTGAGCCCGGCGGCGGTTGTACTGATACCACAAAATCAGCAGCCAGCCGTTGAGCGCGGCGAACAGTAAATAGATCAACACCGTATTAAAGGACGCAACGATCGCGCCCCAGCGGTAGTCGCTCTCATCGGTGAGCTGCATCCAGAGCCGGGCATACAGGAAAAAGAAAAAACCTCCCCACGCAACCAGCGTTAACGCGGCATCAAAAAGACGCGGCAAGAGCCGATGTTCAGTCAAAATTAAGGTATTTTCGTTCATTGCAGGCTTCCTTTTCCCCGGTCCGGACTGATCCAGCGCGCGCGGGCACGCTGGCGTTTAAGCATCACTTTTGGAAAGGCGACGAGGGTAGTGAACAGGCCAATCATCCAGTACACCATCGGGAACCAAATCACCCAGAAAAGCGCGCTGGCCACGTTTCGCTCATAGCGCCGCTCGATGTACAGGCTGACCAGAAATTGCAGCAGACACATGACCCCCAGCAGCAGCCCGGTAAACGCCGGGGGAAAGAGGCTCTCGACGGTCAGGTTCGCGGGAAGCGGGGCGACATGGCTGAAGACGAACAGCAGCACCGTCATCGCATACGCGAAGGCCCACAGCGTTGACAGGGCGTACTCTAAAAACAGCGGCCACATGCGATGATGCTCCCAGCGCAGGATCTTGCGAAGATTGACCAGAAACACCTCCGCGCCGCCCTGGGCCCAGCGCAGACGCTGTTTCCACAGGCCCTTCAGCGTCTCCGGCATCAAAATCCAGCACAGCGCACGCGGTTCGAAAAAAATATCCCAGTGGCGCAACTGGAGCTTCCAGCTGATGTCGATGTCCTCGGTGATCATGTCCGGGCTCCAGTACCCGACATCCGCCAGCGCCTGCCGGCGAAAGGCGGCGATGACGCCGGAGACGGTAAAGACCCGACCGTAGATCCGCTGCGTCCGCTTGATGAGCCCAATGATGGAGGAGAACTCGCCCACCTGTATGCGGCCAATCAGCGTGGAGCGTGTGCGAATACGCGGGTTGCCGGTCACCGCCCCGACATGGGGGTACTGGATCAGCGGCGCCACCAGATAAGCCGCGGTATCGCGATCGAGCAGCGCGTCGCCGTCAATACAGACCAGCAGATCGCCCCGGGCCGCCGCCGCCCCGGCTTTGAGCGCCAGCGCTTTGCCCTGGTTTTCCGCGAGGTTGATCACCCGCAGACGCGGCTGTTCCAGCGCCAGCTCCTGCAGCACCTGCGCAGTGTTGTCAGACGAGCCGTCGTTAATGGCGATCACTTCTATGTTCTCATACCGCTGAGCCAGTGCGGCGCTGATGGTCTCTCTGGCGTTCCTTTCCTCATTGAAACAGGGGATCAGAATGGAAATGAGCGGCTCGCCGGCGAGCGTGGGGGCCGGTGTGTCGTGATCCCATGACCAGTGTCGTTCAAGCTGAAACCAGAAATAGAGCCCGCCGGTTATCCAGAGTACGGACATAAACAGCGGCCAGAAGAAGACAAAATCCAGAATCAGTTCGCCGGTAAAGAGGGCGGCCACGCCTAACGGCAACCCGAATACCAGACATAAAATAGAGAAGGCGATAAGGCGATCAGTCATTGTCAGGGTACCAGTACGATGAAAATTCAGGCCTGATACGGGAAATATCAGGTTGGTTATTGAGGAAGTCGTCGGGGTAGTAGCCGTAGTTTTTAATGCCGTTCAGCTGGAGCACCTGCATCCACGCCACAAGCTGGCTATCGGAAACGGCACGGGGCGGTTTCTGCCCCCAGTCCCTGGCCTGCAGCTCAAAAATGGTTTTATTGCGCGCGCCGGGGCGTTCGGCGACGGCCTTAACCAGACGCGTCAGCCAGGCATTGCTCTCGTCGACCGGGACGGACTCCATCAGCGGCATGGCCATCGGCACCGTCCAGTCATACTCCGCCAGAAAGTCATCGAGATTCTGCGCAAACCACGCCTCGCTTTCGGGCTGCAGGATGGGTAAGGCAAACAGATTACGGGCGGTTTGTATCTGCGGACCGCGGATGTGCTTCACCGCCAGGCCAAGGGCATGAGTGAAACCGATCAGAAGCCGGCTTTTCTGGCGCGGGGTGTTCTGCGAGGCCGCCTGCCCGGCGTCGTCCACGTCCGTCAGTACCGCATCGTCATGAAAAAGGATCCCATTGAAGCTGGCATAGCGGGCCAGATCCTCATAGATGTCCGTCACCTGCTGACGCACCTGCGGATCCCACGGGGAGAGCCGGATATAAGGCTCGGTGGCGTCGCTTAACCGGCCGGTTTGCCGATCCCGGCGCTGGACGCGCGGCAGGGAAGGGGAGAGATCGAACGAGAGCACCGGCATCCATGCGAAGACTTTTACCCCCGCGCGGGTTTGCAGCTGCCAGGAGACAAAATTAAACAGATCGGCCCGGACCGGAAGCCGTCGGTTGGGGAAATAGAGCGCCTTGATCCTGCCATCGCCCTGTGGATCGGCAAACGCCTGCAGGAAAACATGGCTGATTTTCATGTCGTAAACCCGCTGGATCAGCCGGTTGATATTTTGGGTCTGCTGAGCCGGGTCGGGATCGTAAACGTAGTCGAGATCGACATGCATGACGCGCACCGGTTCAGGCTCCTGAACCTGGCTAACCGTGCTGGCAAAGGCTTTGAGCGAGGGATTCCCGGCGATCAGCAGACGGGGAATGCTGCCGAGATTGCGCACGTCACCCAGCCCGTCCTCAAGGGTAAAGGCCAGCTGATAGCCCTGTTTTTTGGCAATTTCGAGCGACGTGCCGTTGGCAGCGCCATAGGGCCAGACCCAGGCACGCGGAGCTTTGCCGGTCACCTGGGTGATTTTTTCGGTGACTTTGCGCACGTCATCGCCGATCCGCTGGCTGAACTCAAGGTCCGTTTCATAGCGGCCCGTTGCGTTATCATAAAAGCGATTGGCGATCGCCGGTTCGCGGCTGCCCTGCGGGTTGGCCGGAATGCCGTAGTGCGAGGCCCAGGTATGCGAGCCGATCTCAATCAGCGGGGAGTGGCTGAGCTCGCGCACCATGTCCCACGTCGCGAAGCGATCGCGGGGCGTCATCAGGCCGCCGAAGTTAACCTTTTGATCTGCCGGCGTATCCACCCAGCTGCCCACCGGCGCCCACAGCGCAGGAACGTTCCATGCCTGAAGCAGCGGCCAGACGCGGGTGTAAAAGCTGCTGTAGCCGTCGTCAAAACTGAGTAATACGGCTTTCGGCGGCAGCGTTTTTTTCCCGTCATGGGCATCCAGAATGTCCTGCACGCTGATGGCGTGATAGCCGTTGTGCACAAGCCAGCTAATCTGCTCGTTCAGCGCGCTGGTGCGAACGGAGAGGTAGCGCTGATCGGCGGCATCATCTTCTACGTCGTGGTAGGCCAGGACCAGAAACTGGTTCGTCGGCCAGGGTTTGCTCGCCTCCAGCTGCGGTCGCGCTTTGGGGGCAATAAATGAGAAAGCCTGTGCACAGGCGCTCGCGCTCAGGCAGAGCCAGCCGAAGAGGAGCAGGCTCACGGAAAGACGTGTATTCAGCATATTCATCCTTAAAAGCGTAAAGTCGCATCAAACGTGACGGAGAGATTGCTTTCGCGCTTGCCGTCGTAAGGGCGTTTATCCCAGTTCAGCATCACGCCGGTATCAATGACGTTGTTCCACTGGATGCGTTGACCGTAACCCACCAGGGTGATGGCTCCGGCGGACTGATTTTTCTGCCAGTACCTGCCGCCTCCCGCCACGATCTGCTGGCTCCAGAGGGTGTCGTAATGGCGATACATCTCATGATCGACGGACAGGGCAGCCGTCAGGGACAGGTCCCGCGCCGGGTTGTAATAGAGCGTGTTCCGCTGGCTGTTTTTACTGGCGGCGATCTCCGGTTCGAGATCCAGCGTCAGGGACGGCGCCTGCCAGAGACGCTCTTTTCCTGTGAGGGTGTATTCCTGTCGGCGGTTATGGTCTGAAAAGTGACTGACGGCGGCGCTGAACTGGTACTCACGCCGCTCGTTTTGATACCAGCGCACGCCACCTTCACCCCGGTTAGCACTGATCCCGTTGCGTAACGCCCGCAGAGGCGTGGTGCGGGACAGGCGTTCGAGGCTGCCGCTGACCTGCCAGTTATCCGTGAGGCTGTAGGTGGTTGAGAGGCGAGCCCCGGGCTTGCTGGCCCCGTGATAGCGGTTTCCGGAGAGTTCGGCTTCGAGCTGGAGGTCACGAGGCCGCCATTCGACGCCACCCGACAGGTGACGGCTGGAACCTTTGCCTTCATCGAAATTACCCTCTGCGTAGCGGGTGCCCGCAAACAGCCGCCAGTTATCTGCCATTGGCGGACCATAGAGCGTGGCGTCCCAGTTCATGTCGTGGGTACCGCTAACGGGGTTATCGGAGTGCAAGCCTTTTCCCGCATTGAGACGCAGCTCGGACAGGTGGTGGACCGCTCTGAGCCTGTCCAGACGCCGGGCGCTGCGATCGACGGGTGCGCGGGCAAGCACGTCGTCGGCCAGTACGTCCATCTGTCGCCACTCCTGCAGATCCATCGCGACGTAGGCCTGCTGCAGTTCCAGCTCCAGATTCGACGGTTCGAGCGCCTCCGCCATTTTCAGCTTTCGCTCGGCCGCGCGCGGCAGACCCCGGGCCTGAAGCAGGGAGGCATAGTCAATCTGTAATCCCTGGTTGCCGGGCGCCGTTGCGGCCATACGCTGAGCCAACTTTTCGGCTTCCGGCTCGGCGTGGGTCGCCAGTAAATAGTTAAAGCGCAGCGACTGTCCGCTAAGCCATCGATCGTTAGGCTGAGGGGTAGGGGAACCGAAATCGTAACGACTCCAGGGGATGTTGCGGGTCTGGCGCTCAGCATACTGGCGGGCGGCCTGATACTGCCCGGTATCCAGCCAGGCATAGAACAGCGCATGCTCCTCGTCCTGCGGATCGGACGCATATTGTGGATAGCGTTGCAGAAGTGAGAAGGCGACAGCGGCGTTTTTCTCCTGCAGATACGCGGAGATAACCCAGCCGATTGCCCAGCCCGGGACCGGATGCCGTGCGGCCGTCAGCGCCTGATACTCGCGGATGACCTGCGGATAATCGCCATGCGCATACAGCGCACCAAGCCTGTCGATACGGGCAAGGATAATGTCGTCCGCCGCCTGCGGATCGTTTTGCCAGCGAGCAAAGAGGGTGTCGTAACGATTCAGTGCGCTTTGCGC
This sequence comes from Enterobacter sp. WCHEn090032, assembly GCF_003986875.1. NCBI lineage: Bacteria > Pseudomonadati > Pseudomonadota > Gammaproteobacteria > Enterobacterales > Enterobacteriaceae > Enterobacter > Enterobacter sp. WCHEn090032. Next base: position 12,034 of record NZ_RXRN01000022.1, on the reverse strand, counting down.
AAGAAGCAGGCGCTCTTTTTCTGTCCTGGCGGGCACATCAGCAAGGCGAACGGTTTCGGCAGCGGCATTCAGTTCAAGACGGCGACGCTGCGCGGGAGTCAGCGCCACCCGTTGTGAACGTTGAAGCGCGGGGGTATTCACCCGGTTATCCGTAAGCGCGTCGATAAGGTCTCTCTGCAGCGCCTTATTCTCTGGCGCGATATTCAACGCGCGCGTGTCCGCTAAAAGCCGATCGCTGTTTTTTCCCTGCATTAACCAGACATACGCGAGCGTCTGAAGATGGGCCTGCGAGGGATTTTCAGCCACCAGCTGCCGGGCTTCCTGCAGCGCAAGGGTATCCATGCGGGCATCAGCAAGGGTTTTGATGTAGCCGATACGGTAATCGTCATTATCTGGGGCAAGGCTACGCGCTTCATTCCAGAGCGATAACGCGGGCTGCCACGCTTTCTGATTTCGACTGGACTGCGCGACGGCCGCAACGCCCCGGGCGGGAAGCGGCATATAAATACCATAACGCCGCCAGACCTGAATCACCTCGTCATCGCGACCTGCCCATCCTGCTACCTGTAGCCAGTCCGCAACGTTCTCAGGCGCCAGGGCATGCTGTTGCTGATAACGCTGAACATAATCGAGAAACGGAGTGTAATTACCGTTACGCGCCTGCTGAATCTGTTGCTCATAAACGGATCCCGTAGCCTGAACCAGAACAGGAAAGAGTAATAACAGGAACAATAATGTTGGGATGCGATAAAAGAATAACGTATTGAAGCGAAGTGAACTTTCCATATCTATTTGCCATTTGTTTATCATGAATCCATTGCATAACACGGCCGCCTTTAAACTCAGCGTTAAAGGCCATAAATGAGAACATTAAATCTGAATGCAGTGATGTTACGGGGTACTTACTTAAAGGTAATTATGGATCCTTATCTCAGTCGGTGGGATGGAAGATAATGTACACCTGATATCTTGCCGGATAAATATGCTGAAAAGCGGCTATGCTGTTTTGAGATAATTCTGGGATGAGCCGGTTTTAGCGATTATTTGGAAGGGGTTGGTTAATTCTAACTATTTGAAATTAAATTAATTTATTTTTATTGTGACAAGAATGTTTATATTTTTAATGCCGATTACCTGCGTCAATTAAAGTAGTTTCTGGTGCATGTTTGGGAAGTTTCATGACAAAAATTCTTAATGTTCAGAGAAGTGACTTTTCTGCGATTGTTTTTTATTTATAATTAATGGTAGCCATTGAATGAGAGTCTACAGGAAGTCTCACTCATCAATGTCTGAATTGAGGGATGTCCAAAGCCAGAATACATTTATCGTTAATATGACAGCGCTATAAAACGAAGGCGGTTTTCTTTCCGCAGGATCGTTCTTGCTTTAATCTAAAAGGGATGGTTAGTGGCAACTTCAATAGTGTTAGTGACTCAGGATCGCTACCTTGTCAGGGGGATGAGGCTATTTTTCCCGGATATTATCCTGCTCGACTCGGTTGACAGAAACATATTTGATAACGGTGCAGATGAATATTCTGTATTGATTGATAGTCGTTCTCCGCTCCGTTTATATGATTACCTGATACGCCATCCGGCCAGAACGAAAAAAACGATCTGCTGCGTTATGCTCGATATGCGCCATCGTGAGGAGAATCTGCTCAGTATGAAATTGTTTACCAACATGTCGCACACCGCGACGGATATGGCCTCACTGTTTAATCTGGTGCTGAATATGAAGGGCAGGCGTCTGACCACGAAGTGGCTGCTTAACCTGCGGCTAAGCATGCACGAAGCGATCATGTTGCGGTTGCTGCGGGCAGGCATGTCGATGGAGGAGGTGGCAAGCGAGCTGGGGATGTCGGTTAAAAGCCTCTACCGCAAACGCACGGCGCTCTCGGAACGGCTGGGGGCTGAGAACTTTAATGAGGCGTGTTTGTTTATCTTTAAAAACAAACTGCTGGACGCAGGTGGGAACGATCCCTGGCTTTGACAGAAACCAAAACAAAGAACCCGCCACAAGGGCGGGTTATTTAAAGGGAAATCATTCAGAACGACCAGCGCAGATTCGCGTTAACCGAGTTGACGCGGGTATCCGCACCGTATTGTCCCTGATACCCCACATCCAGCGTCGCAGCCCGCGACAGCTGTACGCTCACGCCGATATCACCCACCATCACGTCCTCATCCACGGCTTGTCCCTGAGTAATGAATGCGTCGCTGCCCGCAAACGCCATGCGCGAAGACGTATTCTTATCGCCATAGGCGTGCTGCCAGCCCAGCGAACCATAGAGGTTAACGTTCTTCGGCAACTCGGTCACGCCGCGCACCCCGAGGGTGGAATAGAAGGTGTTCATCGTTTCGTTACGTACACTCAGCGCGGCGGCACCGCCGTCTTCCCTGAAGCTGTCGGTATGCAGTCGGATCCAGGAGAGATTAATAAAGGGTTCGACATTCATCTCTGGCTGGCCGAAACGGTAGCCCGCTTCGGTGAACGCCAGCAGCGAGTTGGCGTCGTAATCCGACTTCAGCCGATCCGAGAAGCCGCTGAAATCCACATTGCGCTCGCCTTCAATCTTGTGCCAGGTGTAACCCAGCGCGCCACGAAGGGAGAACGCATCCTGTTGGCCAGCCGCATACAGGCCAAGATGGTAGTTGTCGGTATCCGTTGAGGAACGACGGCTGTCGACGTCGTAATCCCCCCGGCTATAGCCGAAGTAGCCACCGACACGCACGTTATGGTCCGCCAGCTTGCGATCTGCCCCCAGCAGGAAGCCGGTGGTGTTGCCGTCCAGCTTGCCCACGTTACCGTCGCCGCTGTTTCGGCTCCAGGAGCTGAAGGTCTGGCCCCAGACGCCATTGTTTTGCGGCTCCGGCTGCTGCACCAGCGACATTGCTAACGGTGGTATCACCAGGGTGTCGTTATCAAACGCGCGCTGCATCCGCTGGTTTAACACATTAAACACCTGCGTGCTGCCGGCAATCAGGTTGGACTGCATTGACGGATAAACTTCACCGGATAGCTGGTTGAACGCCTCGCGTGCTTCCGGTGCGCTCAGCACCAGTAGCGAGTTATACAATGCCAGCGACGGGCCGCTTTGCGTCAGCGTGGAGAGCGCGCCGGCAGTGTTCCACTGGTTGCTGCTTTTGGCCACGGTCTGGAAAATCCCCGGCTTGCCGCTGCCGGGGTTTTCACCGCCAGGATTCTCACCGCCCGGGTTTTCTCCTCCTGGATTCTCACCTCCTGGGTTTTCTCCTCCCGGGTTCTCACCACCCGGGTTTTCGCCTCCAGGATTCTCGCCGCCAGTCTCTTTCTGGGCGATGGTCAGATCGACGGCGTTGGTGCCCTGCCTGAGCGCCACGTCCAGGAAGGCCGATTTGGAAATCGCTCCGGCGAACTGACCGTCAATTCCCCCGTCCGAGGTTAATATGCGATAGCTTTGGCCCGTTTTGTAACTGGTTTGCGGGTCCAGCGCGGTGACCTGTACTTTAGCCAGATCGCTGATAGTCGTTTTGCCCGATACCAGCAGCTGGTCGCTGCGGCCATCTCCTGCGATATCGACGTCATAGAAGGACTCGCCCACAAAATTCAGATAGCGTTTCAGCGTCAGCGTGCCGATATCGCCATCCCCTGGCGAGATATGCCCACCGGACAGGATCTCGGTCTGGCCCAGCGTGCCGTTGCCGCCCAGGGTGCCGCCGGCCTTGATTGACGCGGCGCTGCTGTAACCCAGTCCATTGCTGACGTCTGAACCCGCCGTCGCGTTGAGGATCAGCGTGCCGCCGTTCTCGGCGCTAAGGGTCTGAATGTCAAAGATATCGTCTTCTGCCTGGGTGTTGATGTTGCTGGCAATAATGACTTTGCCTCCGCGCGCGGTCACGTTCGCCTGAAGGGCTGAAAGATCGCCGTTCAGCGTTGTCTGTCCGGAGGTATTGATCACCTCACCTTCGCCGCTCATCGTGTTGCTGAAGACGTAATTTTCGTCGGTATGGTTGAAGTAGACATAGCTGCCGAACAGCCCGCCACGCAGGCTGATTGCCGTCTTCGCATCGAGGGTACCCGCACCGCCCGCCTTACCAAGCGTTGGTTCAGTTATACCCGTGCCGGTGTCCATGTTGCCGCGGCTGCCGATAATTAGCGCACCCCGGTTCGAACCGGAACCCGATGTCCCCACGATCAGCGCATTGCTGCCAGCGGAAAATGAACCGTCGTCAATAACCGACAGCACACCGTTGCCATAATCGCCCACGCTAACGCTGCTCTGGCTGGTAAAACGCGAGCCTTTGCCCGCAATTACCAGCTCAGCGGTTTTCCCTGCCCCGGAGACGCCCGCTACCTGCACGCCGCCAACGTTAACCGCTCCGCCGTTCAGTACGTCCAGGTCGCCATTAAGCGTCAACGTACGGCCAACATTCCACAGTGAGCCGCTCCCCGTGACGGTGGCTTTTGGGCTCAGCGTGTCGGTTTCATCCGGCCCCGTACCATTGCCGATGCGCGCATCGTAGGCGGTATTGAGCGCCGCGCCGTCTTCAATCGCCAGCGTGGAGCGTGCGCCCAGATCGGTGCCTACGCTAAGAAAATTACTGGTCACGCGAGAGCCTGCACCCGTGGCGATAAGGTGACTGTCATAGCCACGCGTGGTGCCGACAACGATCTCCTTAGCGCTTGCCAGCGCGCCCTCTTCGACTCGAAGGGTGCCCAGGCCAAGATTCAGGTCGCCGTGCAGGACGTATTGATCGTTCAGCGCGTTAAGCTCCGCGTTTGGCCCACGGACCGTGACCACGCTTTCATAAATTTGGCCGTCGAACAGCCGACCGATATTGATGTTATAGGCGGTGATTTTGCCATTATCGATCAGCAGGTTTCCGCGTTGATTACGTCCTACGTAAACATCTCCGGTGTAACCCAGCGTTTCGGTAATACGCGAGTCGCCATCAAAAATAGCATCCGCTGCACGCGCGAAATCGGCAGGTGAAAGCAGTAACAGCGGCGCGGAAAATAGAGCGAGGTAAAGTCTGGAAAGCGGTGTCTTAACCGCTAAAGAATGCGATGTAGAGTTATTCACGGGCTATCTCCGTACTCATTAGCGTGATGTCGGGAAAATCGTTTTTATATGAAAACTCAGATATGTCAGATGACGTAAAAGGCGTTATTTCAGTACGCCTTTTAATGTGGTGTTAATTATTTATGGGTGACAACAGGTGTACAGGTTGGCGCGCTCAGCGTCGGTGCGGATCCTAAAATCCCTGGCATCATCATCGATGAACAATCGAAAATACGCCCTTTTTCTGTCGTCGCGCGATAAGAGAGTTTTTGTCCTCCCAGTGCGTCTGGCTGGGCGCCATTAACGTTAGTCACGGTTATTTCATCCGATGAGCCCAGCCCCAGCATTTTAGCGGTCTCCGCCTGCAGAAGTGGAATAGCCTGATCGGTTTTTAGCGTGGAACAACCGGCTAGCATCAACGTAACGGTTAAAAAGATTAGTGGTTTTCTCATAAATTACCCTTTATATCCAATCAGTTAATTTCACTGATTGTATTTATGTTTACAGTTGCCCAAATCAGCAAATAATATATTTCCCTTTCCTAATCGAAAAAACCCTCCTAAAGTAGGGTGGGTAGAAAATAATTCATCCGTACTCTTAGATATGCGAAGGTAAAAGGAGGACCCTTTGGGACAGAATTATGCGTTGGTCGTTGATGACCATCCATTGGTAGCAAGCGGCATCGCCAATTTTCTGATTACACACTGCCACTTTAAGCAGGCGCATGTGGTGACGAATGAGGAAGATTGCTACCGTCAAATTAGGGACAATGGCCCACCACGCTTGCTGGTAATCGATTTTTGGCTCTCGTCCGGAACGGCCTTGAGTTTACTCAAGGAAATAAAACAACTTTACCCACAGGTACGACTCCTGGTGGTCAGCGGGGATGACAATAATGATATCTGGCGGAAAGTTCATACCGCCGGGGGGCACGGTTTTGTATTAAAAAGCGAGCCGCCTGAAATGTTCTCACGGGCCGTTTTCGCACTCACCGATAATCTGACCTGGTTTCCTGAGGGAAACGAACTTTCCATCAAGTCGAATAATGAGAAGTTAAGTAAATTTAACTTAACGCCGCGACAAATTGACGTGTTAAATATGATTATGCGCGGCCTGCCAAATAAAAGGATCGCCGCGCAGCTTTCAATTTCCGAGCCCACGGTAAAAGAACATATTAGTAATATTTTGAAAAAGATAGGCGTTAATAGTCGTGTCGAGGCCATTACGCTTCTGCATGGCAAGCAGGAACCGTCGGAATGAGGTTTTTTCAGAGTTTACAGAACGATGGTATCTCCGCTCCAGCGCAGATCCGTTTGCTAAACAACACCTTTTTACGGCTGGTGTTCAGCTTTAGCGCGGTGCCCTTTGTCGGTATTCCTTTCGCCATCTGGATTTATATGCTTGGGGACGACCTTGGCCCAACGATTTCCTGGATAATCATTTATCTGCTATGTGCTGTGGCGATACGAATATTGCACCGACGTTATCAGCGCGAAGCGAAAGAAGACGTTGAAAAAGACGTCCTGAGACGCTGGCTTCCGCGTATTAATAATATCGCCTTTATTCACGGGCTGGGAATCTCATCCCTCTATTTAATTACCCCGCAGACGCAGAACTTTGACTTTTTCCTGCTGCTTAATATCAGCATTGCCGCCATCGTCGCCGCCAATGCGACGCATCTGACGCCTGTCATCAGCACCTTTACGCGGTTTTTCTTCGCCTCCTGGGGGATGCTGAACCTCGGTATTATCTGGCGGCTGGATGAGTTGATGTTTATCGTGCTTATGCTGAATCTGCTTTACGGCTTCGCGATTTACCGCCATGCGTTAACGTCACATGCGTTCTTTATTCAGCAAGCGCTGCTTGAGGAAAAAAGCTCACGGCTGGCGGAACAGTTTCGTCAGGCCAAAGAGGACGCGGAGCAGGCGCTGCTGGATAAAAATCAGTTTCTGACCACCGCCAGCCACGATCTGCGCCAGCCCGTGCACGCGATGGGCTTTCTGATCGAGGCCATCCTCCACCGAAACCGGGACGTTAGCCTGACGCCACAGCTTCTTGACCTGCAGCAGAGCGTTCGCTCGGTACATTTGATGCTCAATTCTCTGCTCGATCTCAGCAAAATAGAATCCGGGAATGTACTTTCTGCCCCTGGCAAAGTGGATATCGGTGCTCTGCTCGACTCGGTCATCACGCTGTTTCGCGAAGAGGCCAACAGCCGCGCGCTTAAGCTATGTACCCGGCGGCCCAAACGCCGCATCTACGTGCTGGGCGATCCGCTGCTGGTGCGACAATCTCTGATTAACCTGATTCAAAACGCCCTTCGCTACACGCTCCAGGGCGGCGTGCTGGTCGCCATCCGACCACGCGGCGAGGAGTGTATGGTGGAGGTGTGGGATACGGGGGTCGGTATCGCCGATGACGAGAAGGGCAAAATCTTCTCGCCTTACTACCGTCCCGAGCTGGCATGGAAGATCGACAGCGCCGGACACGGGCTGGGACTGGCCGTAGTGGCCCGTTGTGCCAAGCTGATGAAGGTGAAGTACGGGATGCAATCCATTGAAGGTAAAGGCTCACGCTTCTGGATGCGCTTCACCCAATATACTGGCGAAGACATCGCGCCGGATATTTCGCCCACCTGTGACAACACGGCCACGCCGGTACGCTATGCGCCGCTGCACGGTTCCTGCCTGGTCGTCGATGACGATCCGCTGGTAACGTCTGCCTGGGAGAGCCTGATGAGCATCTGGGGAATCAACGTGCGATGTGCGGCCTCTGCTGAAGAAGCGTTCGCCATTATCGACGACGGCTTCACGCCGTTTGCCGTGCTGTGCGACCAGCGCCTGCGATCCGGCGAAAGCGGCTTCGATATCCTGAAAGCGCTTTTTGAACGTCTCCCGGATATGAGCGGCGCGATAGTCAGCGGCGAATTTAATTCACCGGTTCTGATGGAAGCGGAGCAGGAGGGGTACCTGGTGCTTCGCAAGCCTCTCGAACCGGCTAAACTGCATGCGCTGCTGACGCAGTGGTCGGGGTGTCGTGAATATGGGAATAGATAACAGCAGCAGTGAAGCTCTGAAGTGGGCAATAATGTCAGTGTTCGAGGGTGTAGATATCTTCAACTATTTGATATAAATAAATTATTTCAGTGGGCTATAGGGCGGGTAACGGAATGACCAGCGAAGAAGCACTTTTAAAATCAGGTTTCAGTAAACGAGATCTTCAAAAGCTAAAAAACAATATTGAGAATTACGGTGGTTCGTTGGATAGCGTAACTCATGATCTGTCCAATCGTTTTAAGGCAATGAAGTGGATAACGATTATTGCGTTCATCATACTGGCTTTAACTCTTTTACTTGCCTCCAGGGATACAAGTCTTAACCTTGCGCTCACATTATTGATTTTACTCCCTTTTATTTGGTATATAACGCCAGCAAAACTTGGCTATAAATCCTGGCGTTATCGTAAAATGCTGACTAATTCTGGGACGGGTCGCTGACGGACAACAAATTGTCTCCGGGTGTGACCCTAAACGTAGCGCCTGAGGAAACACTTTTCGGATGTAGAAGGTACCGTTTCGGTCTTTGGTAGGCTTTATCATAATGCCGATGTTGCACCACCGGGAAGCGGGGCCGGAGGAAAGATAAGGGCGTTAACTACTGATAAAACAAAAATTGCTGATTCAGAAAGCAAAAACCCCCGCCTAAGCGAGGGTTCGAAATAAGTGGTGCCCGGACTCGGAATCGAACCAAGGACACGGGGATTTTCAATCCCCTGCTCTACCGACTGAGCTATCCGGGCAACGGGGCGCATTAAACCCGATCTGCCCTCTGTCGTCAACGAAAAATGTTGTTTTCGTTACAGACTGCGCAATCTCTCGCCATTTCGCCGCATCTTTAGGCGAAAAAGTGCGTCCAGAGCGCAGAGAGCGGCATGGCGAGCAGCAGTGCGGGTAGCATGTTGACCACGGCAAACATCTTGATCCCGCAAATGCGCAACCCTGTCGCCAGCAGCAGCAGGCCACCGACGGCGGTGAAGTCCGCCATCATCGCTGGCGTGGTCAGCGGGAGAATCAAGGTGGCGCAGGTGGCGAGCGCCAGCTGGATAAGCAGCATTGGGACGCAAATCGCCGCCACTGCGACGCCAAGGGTGGTGGCGAAAATGGTGGCGGTGAAGAAATCGAGAAACGCCTTCGCAATTAAGATGCTCGGGTCACCGGTCATCCCTTCCTGCATCGAACCGAAAATCCCCGTGCCGCTGGCGCAAAACAGAATAATGATGGCGACATAGTTCTGAATAAAGGACTCATGCGTGCCGTGCTTCGCTTTGCCCGGCCGGGCAATCAGGTTTTTGGCTTTACTGACTGCACTGTTAATACCTTTTTCCAGATAACAGAACTCACCAATGAGCGCGCCGAGCAGGGTGGCCAGCACCATCACGGGCAGATTGGCGCATTTGATGACTAAAAGAATACCGATCCCTAGCGACGCCAGGCCGAATATGGAGGGCATTGAGGTGCGAATACGCTCCGGTAACCGCTGGCTCAGCACTGCGCCGAGTACGCCGCCCAGCAATACGGCGCCGGCGTTGATAAATGGCCCGATAACCACATTTGACTCCTGTTACTTACTCATTGGTATTGCATGATTATGACATGCTTCTGCTTTCCGGCCGTAAGCATTGGGTGATTAAATGCATAAGGATTGCTTGTTGCAGCTAAAAATAAAAGGTGACATTATTGCGCGAATTTTCTCCTCCTGTCTCACCGTTCGGTGAGGGTAACTGCGCTTATGAAAACCATGAAAATCGCCGTCAGCCGCGAGCTGCTCTCTACTGTGTCTACGCACCGCGAAAAGGTGACGCTGGATAACACGGATTTCACCGATGTGGCCGCCGTCGTCCTGACGACGACAGACAGTCGCAGCGGCATTCTTGCGCTACTGAAACGCACGGGCTTTCAGCTGCCGGTGTTCATTTTCTCGCAGGAGCCCACGGAAGCGCCCGACGGCGTCAGCGCGGTCATCTCGGGTAAAGCTCAGGAGTTTCTGGAGCTGGAGACCGCAGCCAGCCGTTACGAAGAGACCCTATTGCCGCCGTTTTTCGACACCCTGAGCCAGTATGTTGAGATGGGCAACAGCACCTTTGCCTGTCCGGGTCACCAGCACGGCGCCTTTTTCAAAAAGCACCCGGCCGGGCGGCAGTTCTATGATTTCTTCGGTGAGAACGTCTTCCGCGCCGACATGTGCAATGCCGACGTGAAGCTGGGCGATCTGCTGATCCACGAAGGGTCCGCCAAGCATGCGCAAAAGTTTGCGGCAAAAGTGTTTAACGCGGATAAAACCTACTTTGTGCTGAACGGTACGTCGGCGGCCAACAAGGTGGTGACTAACGCACTGCTCACCCGTGGCGATCTGGTGCTGTTTGACCGTAACAACCATAAATCCAACCACCACGGGGCGCTGATCCAGGCGGGCGCCACGCCGGTGTATCTTGAGGCCGCGCGTAACCCGTTTGGCTTTATTGGCGGAATTGACGAGCACTGCTTTGACGAGGCGTATCTCCGGGAGCTGATCCGCGAGACGGCGCCGGAAAAGGCCGACGAGACGCGGCCATTCCGCCTGGCGATCATTCAGCTTGGCACTTACGACGGGACGATCTACAACGCTCGTCAGGTGATCGACAAGATCGGTCATCTGTGCGATTACATTCTCTTTGACTCCGCATGGGTGGGCTACGAGCAGTTTATCCCGATGATGGCGGAGACGTCCCCGCTATTGCTGGAACTGAACGAGAACGATCCGGGCATCTTTGTGACCCAGTCGGTGCATAAACAGCAGGCCGGGTTCTCGCAAACGTCGCAGATCCATAAAAAGGATAACCACATCCGCGGTCAGGCGCGTTTCTGCCCGCACAAGCGTCTTAACAATGCGTTTATGCTGCATGCTTCCACCAGCCCGTTCTATCCGCTGTTCGCGGCGCTGGATGTGAACGCGAAAATCCACGAAGGGGAAAGCGGGCGCAGGCTGTGGGCGGAGTGCGTTGAGCTGGGCATTGAGGCGCGTAAGGCGATCATTGCCAATTGCCATATGATCAAACCGTTTATCCCACCGGTGGTGGCGGGGCGGCCGTGGCAGGATCATCCCACCCACGCCATCGCCAGCGAGCTTCGCTTCTTCAGCTTCGAGCCCGGTGCTAAATGGCACGGGTTTGAGGGCTATGCCCGCGAGCAGTACTTTGTCGACCCGTGCAAGCTGCTGCTGACCACGCCGGGCATTGATGCTGAAACGGGGGAGTACACGGATTTCGGTATTCCGGCGACGATTCTGGCGCACTATCTGCGCGAAAACGGCATTGTGCCGGAGAAGTGCGACCTTAACTCGATCCTGTTCCTGCTGACGCCTGCCGAAAGCAGCGACAAGCTGGCTCAGCTGGTGGCGATGCTGGGGCAGTTTGAACAGCATATTGAAGACGATACGCCGCTGGCGGACGTGCTGCCGACTATCTTCCAGAAATACCCGGTGCGTTACCGGGATTATACGCTCCGCCAGTTATGTCAGGAGATGCACGATCTCTACGTCAGCTTTGACGTGAAAGATCTGCAGAAGGCGATGTTCCGCAAGGAGAGCCTGCCGGAGGTGGTGATGAATCCGCAGGACGCCAATCAGGCGTATATTCGCGGGAACGTGGAGCTGGTGCGTATTCGGGATGCTGAGGGGCGGATTGCTGCTGAAGGGGCGCTGCCTTATCCGCCGGGCGTGCTGTGCGTGGTGCCGGGTGAAGTCTGGGGCGGGGCGGTGCAGCGTTACTTCCTGGCGCTGGAGGAGGGCATCAACCTGCTGCCGGGCTTCTCGCCGGAGCTGCAGGGGGTCTACAGCGAGAAGGATGCCGACGGGATTAAGCGGCTGTATGGGTATGTATTGAAGTAGACCCCCTCACCCTAACCCTCTCCCCAAAGGGGAGAGGGGATTGCACGGAGCCGTCTTTTCACCCTCG
>NZ_RXRN01000021.1:0-80060 GCF_003986875.1 Enterobacter sp. WCHEn090032 | reverse complement strand
TGCTCCCCCATGATGTCAAAGGCAGAATGCATATTTCCGATCGTTTGCCGAATTATTCTCCATTTCGCGCAATTGTCAGGCATTCTGTCGCGGGTATTTCCACAACCAGCGCCCGCTGACCATGCGCCAGTAGAACAGCGCGCCGCGCACGGCCCAGTCGAGGAACATCCCCAGCCAGACGCCGATCACGCCCCATCCGAGCATCACCCCGAGCGTATACCCGGCAACGACGCGACATCCCCACATGCCAAGCATTGAAACCCACATCGCAAAACGGGCGTCCCGCGCGCCTTTCAGACCGGCGGGCAGTACCCATGAGGCCGCCCAGATGGGCATAAAGGCCGCGTTGAGCCAGATGAGGATTTTAACGACCTCTTTCACGTCATCTTCGTGGGTATAGAACGAGGCCATCAGCCCGGCAAACGGCGCAGTGCCCCAGGCAATCAGCGTCAGCCCAATCGTCGACAGCCAGAACACGTGACGCAACTGTCGCTCCGCCTGGCCTATCTGCCCTTTCCCGAGCCGTTTGCCGGTAATGATGGTCGATGCCGACCCCAGCGCGTTACCCGGCAGGTTAATCAGCGAGGCAATGGAAAAGGCAATGAAGTTACCGGCGATAACGTCGGTGCCCATCCCGGCGACAAACATCTGCGTCAGCAGCTTCCCGCCGTTAAACAACACCGATTCAATGCTCGCGGGAATACCAATCCCCATGACTTCCCAGATAATGGCGAAATTAAAGGGGCGGAAATAGCTTTTCAGCGTAAGACGCAGCGAAGGCGTGATCCCCGCCATCAGCACCCCAATAATGGCCGCCGCACCGATATAGCGAGAAATGGTTAACCCCAGCCCGGCGCCGATGAACCCCAGTCCATCCCATGAGAACACGCCGTAGATCAGCACGCTGCTGATCATGATATTCAGGATATTCATTCCGCCGTTGATCAGCAGCGGGATTTTGGTATTACCCGCCCCACGTAGCGCACCGCTGCCAATCAGCGCAATGGCTGCCGCCGGGTAGCTTATGACGGTCATCTCGAGATAGGTCAGCGCCAGGTCTTTTACCTCACTGGTGGCTTCCCCGGCGACAAAGTCGATAATCTCTTTACCGAAATAGTGGATCAGCGCCGCCAGAACGATCGAAAAAATAGTCATGATCATCAGCGACTGGCGGGCCGCCTCGCGGGCACGTTTGGGGTCAAGCTTGCCAAGGCTAAAGGCCACCACCACCGTGGTCCCGAGATCTATAGCGGCAAAGAACGAGATCACCACCATGTTAAAGCTGTCCGCCAGCCCTACCCCGGCCATCGCCTCTTTCCCCAGCCAGCTCACCAGGAAGGTGCTCAGCACGCCCATTAACAGAACGCAGGTGTTTTCCAGAAAGATAGGCACAGCAAGCGGGGTGATTTCACGCCAGAACAGAACACGATAGCTTTTACGTTTTGCATACCATGGCGTGCGCGTTATCGCCTGGCGTAAGGAGGCAGTGACGTTCAAAATGGACCTTAGCGAGAAAAGTTGAAACTCCATTTCAAATGATGGGGGACAAATGCTAATCCTGCAAAGTATTTTCCTTAAAAAGATGTGTGGATTTACAACAAACTGATGACAGAATCAGCAATCAGTCGTTTTTCTCTAAGATCAGGTTTGACAAAACTTTTTTCGCCGCTAAGATAAGCCTCCACAACGATTCCTCTGTAGTTCAGTCGGTAGAACGGCGGACTGTTAATCCGTATGTCACTGGTTCGAGTCCAGTCAGAGGAGCCAAATTTAAAAAGCCTGCTTTTAAAGCAGGCTTTTTGCTTTGCGGATGGGGGAAAATGAACGCTCTGTTTGTCTACGGCACGCTGCGCCCGGGCCACTCAAATGCGCATATTCTGGAAAACATCGGCGGCGAATGGCTGCCCGGCTTTGTATCCGGCACGTTTTACGAACGCGGCTGGGGCGCTGCAGCTGATTTCCCGGGGATCGTGCTCCACCCGGATGGCCCCCGCGTTGAAGGCTATCTGTTTATCTCTGATAACCTTGCCACACACTGGCCAATGCTGGATGAATTTGAAGACGGCTACGATCGGGTTGAGGTGATGGTGACGACCCATGAAGGTAAACGGGTAAATGCCTGGATTTATCAGCTTCAGCCGCGTTCTGAATCATAAAAAAAGCTCTCTGTCACCAGAGAGCCTTTTTCACGATTCGTTGCGATTACTCGCTTTTTGCTTCGCCGTTTTTGATTTCGCCCATCACTTTCAGCTTCTTAGAGATGTCACGACGCTCTTTGGACAGCTCAGCGTTTTTGATGATGTAGTCATCAACGCGGTCTTCATAGTCGCTCTTCATGCTGGCGATGATGCCCTGAATAGCTTCAACGCTCATACCCGGCTTGATGTAGTCGCTCAGGTTGTCGAGCAGCAGAACACGTTTCTGGTTGTCACGGATCTTCTTCTCAACGTCCTGGATTTCACGCTGCAGCTTGTTTTTGCGGCGGAACAGGCGGACGAATTCCAGAACATCCTGGAACGAAGGCTTGGTAGTTTCCATTTTTACACCCCTGATAATGTGAGATTCGGATTCGTTAAAGCAACCGTTGTAACAATAACCTTACTGACAGCGGCTGCGAATGACAATGGCTATATCGTTTAAAGCTATCATAACCCCAATTGCTGCTGAATCGAAGCAGCAGGCGTCACATACGCCTTTTATTTGCGCAGCGCCCGGCAAATCAGGTGCGATAACAGCTCGAGCTGTCGCGCCAGCTCCATGCTCAGCCAGACATAACCGTGAATCGGCGTTTCTGCCACGTTATCGCTCTGACGCTCGTTGATCAGCAGCTTCAGCTCCGCCACGATTTCGTTGAGACGTTCGCTGTTCGCCAGGATCGGCTGCGGGTTGCCTTCGTAGAGCGCATGAGCGATGGTCAACAGCGTTTGCTGCGTCATCATCTGAGTCTCTTTGAGGGTCTGCGCGTTAAGCATCAACAGGTGGCTGGGGCGCGAGGCCCAGTGCGCATTGATTTGCAGCTCAAGCATGCACACCAGGTTGCGGCTTACCGTCTGGATGGCTTCGAAAATCGCTTTCTGAATATGGGTTTCCTTGCTGGCGGGCGTGATCAGACCGCGCATTTTGACCACGTCGTTGAGGATTGTTTGCAGATGCTTTTCCAGCCGGGGACGTTCAACCAGGTTTGGAGAAAAACCGGCCTGATAGACGCGGTTAAATGCGGTCACATAGTTGGCCATCTGAATACGCCAGTGCAAGAAAGCGCGCTGCGGCCAGATACCGGTGAAGAGCATGGCCAGCAGTGAACCGAGGATAACATCCCCGCTTCGCCAGAGCGCGGTAGTCATATCCCCGGCAGGGGCGCCGACCACCACCGCGAGAGTAATACCAATCAGCAATGCCTGATATGGCTTTTTGCCCAGCGCCAGCCAGCCGCACAGGAACATGGCGGCACCACACCATGCCAGCATGACCGGAAACGAAATAAGCTCCAGCTTCAGGGCGATAAGCCCAAGTGCCGAGCCTGACACGGTCCCACCAATTCGCTCGAAGGCGCGTGGGACGACGTTTCCCCAAAACGAGATGGGCCCCATCACCACCACCAGCGTGATCAGCGGCCACGTCCCTTCCGGGATATCCAGCAAACGGACCAGTACAAACGTCAATACGAACGCCAGCGCAATGCGACACCCATGCACCACGCGGTAGTGTTTGTATAACCGAATTTCAAAAGGGGTTAATGATTTGTCGGGACGCACACCCGCTCTCCAGCTACACGGCAAATCACAATTGTACTGTGTTTTCAGCCGGGCGGATCGCTCCCGGCTGAAAAACCCTTCATTTAACAGGCTTAAACGGGTTTGTGCTCCACCGCGATAAACATTTCGATATCCCAGTAGCCGTCTGCATTGCCGTCATTGAGATAGCGCTCGAAACAGGGTTTGAGCGCCATCTGGTACTTATTGTCCTGCAACAGGGAATTGAAGAACTGGTACCACGGCGTCGCGAAGTCGTAGTTTTCCACGCGTGCCGTTGCCACAGCATAGTCCCCGCCCGCGATTTCCGTCATCATGACGCCTTCACTGTTTTCCGGAATGATGAAATCGTCCGGCACCGTGACGGCCGTATCACAGCGCAATTTTTCTGCCGGGACCTCATCCGGGTTGTCGTAGTAGACCGCAACCCACTCCAGCGGCTGAATGTGACGCCCGTCCACCCACATCACCAGCTGTTCAAAGCCCTGTTTTACCGTATGTTCCCACGGCCCGACCAAATGAAAACCGGCAATCTTACGTTTCTGTTGCTGCTTAATGCTGTAGTCCATGCTGCCTCCATTTATTACTGTATATTTATACACTATAAAGCGGGTTATGCGGATTCAGCAAACGTGAAGTGTTTATTATGTGAGCAGACTCGCAACCCTGCCAGTCTGCTCAACGGCACTTAAAGCGCGTGATGCAGATAATCGCTCAGGCGGGAGAACATGCCGCCTTTATCAACGGCTTCCAGCGTCACCAGTGGCCAGTGCGCCACCACTTTATCGCGATCATAGAGCTGGATCTCCCCGACCCGCTGATGCGCGGCAATCGGTGCTTCCAGCTCTTTTTTGTCCAGCACGTACTTAGCTTTGATGTTTGGCACCTCCGCTTTCGGCAGGGCCAGCCAGAAGTCCTGGTCGGTACCCAGCTTTACCTGCTCCTTATCGCCGTACCAGATTCGCTCTGTCCCCACCTTTTTACCGTTATGCAGGATCTGAACGGTATCGAAATTCTGCTGCCCCCAGTGCAGGAGTTTCCGGGCCTGGTCCTCACGCCCTTTCGGGCTGTCCGCGCCCATGACCACAGCAATCAAACGACGCTGACCGTCAACGGCAGACGCAATCAGGTTAAAGCCCGCCCCCGAGGTATGCCCCGTTTTCAGCCCGTCCACGTTCATGGTTTTATCCCACAGCAGACCGTTGCGGTTTTGCTGGGTGATCCCGTTCCAGGTAAGGCTCTTTTCGCTGTACATATGGTAAAACTCAGGCTCGCCGTGGATGATGGCCCGGGAGAGGACGGCTAAATCGTAGGCCGAACTGTGCTGGCCCGGCGCATCCAGCCCGTGGACGGTTTCAAAGTGCGTGTCGCGCAGGTTCAGCTTTTGCACATAGTCATTCATCATCTTCACAAACTGCGGCTGGCCGCCCGCCACGTGATCGGCCAGCGCCACGCAGGCGTCGTTACCGGAATCGACAATCAGACCGCGGCTCAAATCGCGTACGGAGACACGATCGCCCTCTTTCAGGAACATGAGCGACGATCCGTCAAAAACCGGGTTCCCTTTGGCCCACGCATCACGGCCGACAGTGACAATGTCGTCCGGCGAGATACGATGGCTGTCAATGGCCCGATCCACCACATAGCCCGTCATCAGCTTGGTCAGGCTCGCCGGATTACGTTGTTGATGTTCGTTGCCCGCCGTTAAGATCTGACCAGTCGTGTAATCCATCAGTACCCAGGAGCCCGCCTGAATGGCCGGAGGCTGCGGCGAAAAATCCAGTGGTTCGGCCGCAAAGGCAAATGAGACACTCGAAGCGAGTAAAGAAACAGCAATAAACAGACGGCGTTTCAACGGTATATCCTCAGGTCATTAAAAATCGATGACCTTTTTACGGGAGTTCCGCTGTCGTTACCTGGCTTAATTGCAAAAAAATGTGACAGAACGCATATTTCTCTCTGAAGACAACGCGCAAATTTGCGACACGGCGGCGCTTTTTATTCGGTCTGACCCGCACGATCGTTTACCATAGTAACGTCAATTTTTAACAGGATGGTATTACTGGTGTCTGACTCTGCCGCACGCCCGACTTTTTTATTCCACGACTATGAAACCTTTGGCACACACCCGGCGCTGGATCGACCGGCGCAGTTTGCCGCCATCCGCACCGACGACGAATTCAACATCATTGGCGAGCCTGAGGTTTTTTACTGCAAACCCGCGGATGACTATCTGCCTCAGCCCGGCGCGGTGATGGTCACCGGGATCACCCCTCAGGAAGCGCGGGAGAAAGGCGTTAACGAGGCTGAGTTTGCCCGACGCATCCACGATCTGTTTACCGTTCCCCATACCTGCGTGGTGGGGTACAACAACATCCGTTTCGATGATGAAGTGACGCGCAACATCTTCTATCGCAACTTCTACGATCCCTATGCCTGGAGCTGGCAGAACCGCAATTCGCGCTGGGATTTGCTCGACATCATGCGCGCCTGCTACGCGCTGCGTCCTGAAGGCATCAACTGGCCAGAAAATGAAGAAGGACTCCCCAGCTTCCGGCTGGAGCACCTGACGCGTGCCAACGGCATTGAGCACAGCAATGCCCACGACGCGATGGCCGACGTCTATGCCACCATTGCCATGGCGAAACTGGTGAAAACTGCACAGCCCCGGCTGTTTGAGTATCTGCTGAGCCATCGCAACAAGCAGAAACTCATGACCCTTATCGACGTACCGCAGATGAAACCCCTGGTGCATATTTCCGGCATGTTTGGTGCCTGGCGCGGCAATACCAGCTGGGTTGCCCCGCTGGCGTGGCATCCGGACAACCGTAATGCGGTCATCATGGTGGATTTGGCCGGTGATATTTCGCCGCTGCTGGAGCTCGACAGCGATACCCTGCGCGAACGGCTGTACACGCCGAAAAATGAACTCGGCGATCTGCCTGCGGTACCGGTCAAACTGGTGCATATCAACAAATGCCCGGTCCTGGCGCAGGCGAATACGCTGCGCCCGGAAGATGCGGACAGGCTGGGCATTAACCGCCAGCACTGCCTCGATAACCTGAAAGTACTGCGTGAAAATCCGCAGGTGCGGGAGAAAGTGGTGGCCATTTTTGCCGAAGCCGAGCCATTTGTGCCGTCTGAAAACGTGGATGCTCAGCTGTACAATGGGTTCTTCAGCGATGCCGATCGCGCGGCCATGAACATCGTTCTGCAAACCGAGCCGCGTAACTTACCGGCGCTGGATATCACTTTCGCCGATAAACGCATCGAAAAATTGATGTTTAATTACCGGGCGCGTAACTTCCCCGGCACGCTGGATGAAGCGGAACAGGAACGCTGGCTGCAGCATCGTCGCAACGTGTTTACGCCAGAGTATCTGCACAGCTATGCACAGGAGCTGGAGATGCTTTACGGCCAGTATGAAGGGAATGCTGAGAAACAGGCACTGTTGAAATCTCTGTTCCAGTACGCGCAAGAGATAGTTTGATCGATGGGTATAAAAAAAGCCGGAGGCGATGTCTCCGGCTTTTTTTTGCCCGTTGGCGCTGCGCTTACGCGGGCCTACGGGTTTTGTAGGTCGGGTAAGGCGTAGCCGCCACCCGACACAGTATTACGCGACGTCTTCGTACTGCGGAACCGGGTTACGGAAGCTCTTCGTGACGCAGGCCAGATAAACCAGGCCGATACCCGCCCAGATCAGGCCAAGCACCATTGAGCTCTCTTCCAGGTTAACCCACAGCGCGCCTACGGTCAGCGCACCACACATCGGCAGGAACAGATACTGGAAGTGATCTTTCAGCGTTTTGTTGCGCTTTTCACGGATCCAGAACTGAGAGATAACCGACAGGTTAACAAAGGTGAACGCCACCAGCGCACCGAAGTTAATCAGCGCCGTTGCCATCACCAGGTCAAAGTTGATTGCCAGAAGCGCAATAGCACCCACCAGGATGATGTTCATCGCCGGGGTACGCCAGGTTGGGTGAACGTAGCCGAAGAAGCTTTTCGGGAATACGCCATCACGACCCATAACGTACATCAGACGTGCAACGCCTGCATGAGCGGCCATACCGGACGCCAGTACAGTGATGGTGGAGAAGATCAGCGCGCCAACCTGGAACGCTTTACCCGCCACATAGAGCATAATTTCCGGCTGAGACGCATCCGGATCCTTGAAGCGGGAGATATCCGGGAAGTACAGCTGCAGGAAATAGGTCGAGAAGATAAAGATCAGACCACCAATCAGCGCCGTCAGGAAGATAGCACGCGGGATCACGCGCTCTGCATCTTTGGTTTCCTCAGACAGGTTGCTGATCCCGTCAAAACCGGTAAAGGAGAAGCAGAGAATGGTCGCCCCGGTAATCATCGGGATCACATGCGCATCACCAGACCAGAACGGCTTGCTGCTCGCCAGCGTACCCGCGCCTTCGCCGTGGAACACACCGTAGATCACCATGCCAAGAATAACGGCAATCAGCACAACCTGAAGCACAACAATAACGGAGTTAAAGTTGGCGACAGACTTAATGCTGCGCAGGTTAAAGGCGGTCATAAAGGCCACCAGCGCCACGACGAACATCCAGGATGGAATCGACGGCACCAGCGCTTCAAAATAGATTTTTGCCAGCAGAATGTTGATCATCGGCGCGAACAGATAGTCGAGCAGCGAAGACCAGCCCACCATAAAGCCTACTGTCGGGCTGATGGATTTCTGGGCATAGGTGTAGGCGGAACCCGCAGACGGATAGCGACGCACCAGTTTACCGTAGCTCAGCGCGGTAAAGAGGATCGCCACCAGCGCGAAGGCGTAAGCCGTCGGCACATGACCGTCAGTGAGGCCTGATACGATACCGAATGTATCAAACAGCGTCATTGGTTGCATATAGGCCAGACCCATCATGACAACCGGAATCAACGTAAGCGTTTTACGTAATTCCACGCGAGAGGTGTTTGGAGTTGCGTTATGCGACATAGTTATTCTCCTTTACGGTGATAACCGCCACGTAAGCGAAAAATTGCCCCATTTCTTTCTTCCTCAGCGACAACAACTGTCGGATTTTAGTAAATATCTATCCGGTACGAAGCCCGGCCTCTTGGTTTTTAGTTTCGTTTCGTACATGCAAAAAAAAATAACCGACGCCTTTTATATCGTCGATTATTCATTTGGTTGCAGCGGCGGCATTTTGCCCCACATCGGATACAAAAGGCAATACTTTGCAACGCAGCGGGGAATTTTCTTTTTGCTAACTGGCTGATTTCTCGACACTGCCCTGAGCATAAACAGCAGCGATAGCACTATTTGCTAAAATTTCGTCCCGCCACCAGGCACTGGCCAGCCCGGCGGTCTGTTCATTCCAGCCCACCCACACCGATTCGTTGCTGTTTTGAGCAAGTACCTGTTTTTCAACAAGCGCACCGCTATCGATAAAGCGCTGCGCCAGATAGCGGGGTAAATAGCCGCAACCCAGACCGCTTATCTGCAGCTCCAGCTTGGTTTTAAAGTCAAAAACGGTAATCGCTTCCTGTTCATCAAGCAGTTGCGAGGAAACCGCACATTCCGGACGCGAACTGTCGCCAACCACTATTGCGCGGTAACCCTTAATCACGCGCCGGTTTATAGGTTCAGGCTCCTGCGCCAGCGGATGATGTGGGGCCACGGCGAAGACCTGCTCCAGCACGCCCAGGCGGGCAAAACCAAAATCACTCAACTGGGGAGGCTCATGGATTGCGCCAACAAAAATGTCCGCCCTGCCCTGGGTTAAGGCATCCCAGGATCCGCCCAGCACGCCATTGATGAAAATAAGCCGGGTCACGCTGTGGTGCTGGTAGAAGGCCTCAATCAACGGCGTCAGGAGAGAAAAGGGAAAGGTGTCATCCACGCCAATCACCAGCTCGTTTTCCCACCCCTGATGAAGCTTAACGGCCTGTTTTTCCAGTTCGCGAACGGTATGGAGGACTTCACGTCCTTTTTCCAGCAGCATTTGTCCGGTACGGGTGAACCGCGCGCGATGCCCGGAGCGATCGAGGATCTGAATATTGAGATCGCTTTCCAGCTTTTGAACGGTGTAGCTCAGCGCGGAAGGGGTTTTGAAGAGCTTTGCCGACGCAGCCGCAAAGCTCCCCTCTTTTTCCAGTGCATCCAGAATAATTAGAACATCCAGCAGCGGTTTCATGCTCGCCCCCCTTCTGGTGTGCGATCGTCTCCGCTGCGGGACTTATTCCATGGGCATCACCAGCGGATCGGGATACTGATACTCAAACCCCAGCTCATGACAAATGCGATTGCCATCAACAACTTTGCCTTTACCACCATCCTTTGCTTCCCCAAAAACCGGCGGAGCCAGACCCAACTGACGTGCCATCAGCGGGTAAAACGTGCTGCGCGTCGGATGAGACGGTGCACATATATTATAGATGTGTCCACCTTTTGGAGCCTGTAAGAGCAGTTCAATCGCGGCAATCACATCGTCTAAATGCACCAGATTGACGACATGCTGACCGTCTGGCGCAGACTTACCGGCAAAAAAACGTCCCGGATGGCGCCCGGGTCCAACCAGTCCCGCCAGACGCACAATATCAACCTGCGTACCCGGCAGATTATGCAGCCAGTCTTCCAGCTCTTTCAGAACCTGCCCGCTCGCGGTCACGGGACGGCGCTCGGAAGTCTCTTTTACGACGCCTTCCACCTCGCCATAGACAGAGGTCGAACTGGTAAAAATAATGCGGGGAACATGGTGCGCCAGCGCGCTGTCGACAATCTCCTGCATCGCCTGCAGATAAAATGATTCACCCGGCCCGCTGCGCCGGGCGGGTAAGGTGATCACCAGCGCATCGACGTTCATCAGCGTGTCCAGATCGTCAGCATCACATATCAGCTCCGGCTCAAGACGCAGCTCAACGCCATCAATACCGCACATGCGCGCTGCCTCGACCCCATCCGCTGTGGTTTTGCTTCCGGTCACCTGCCAGCCTTTTGCGGCTAATGACATCGCCAGCGGCATTCCCAGCCACCCTAAACCGACAATCGCGACCTTTTTCATGCGAATTCTCCTGACTCTCACTCGTCTTTCATAAGGCTACGCCAGCCCGGCAGAACACACAATTCATAGCATCAATATGAAATGAATTAATGATCAAAAAAAGCCCTTGCAATATGTCGCACAACTGGTTTAGGTTAAAAGACATCAAATGAATAAGCATTCATCGAGAATTTATATGACACGCGTTCAATTTAAACACCACCATCATCACCATCATCCTGACTAGTCTTTCAGGCGATGTGTGCTGGAAGACGTTTGGATCTTCCAGTGGTGCATGAACGCATGAGAAAGCCCCCGGAAGATCTTCTTCCGGGGGCTTTTTTTTGGACCGAATTCAGACAGGTTAAAACAGGTTAACGAGGAATAAAGAATGTTAGATAACTCACGCTTACGCATAGCTATTCAAAAATCAGGCCGTTTAAGTGACGATTCACGCGAACTGCTGGCCCGCTGCGGGATTAAAATCAACCTGCACACCCAGCGCCTGATTGCTCTGGCTGAAAACATGCCCATCGACATTCTGCGCGTGCGTGATGACGATATTCCCGGCCTGGTCATGGATGGCGTCGTTGACCTTGGCATCATCGGTGAAAACGTGCTGGAAGAAGAGCTGCTGACCCGCCGTGCGCAGGGTGAAGATCCGCGTTACTTCACCCTGCGTCGTCTGGATTTCGGCGGTTGCCGCCTGTCGCTGGCGACGCCGGTTGATGAAGCCTGGGACGGCCCGGCCGCGCTGAACGGTAAACGTATCGCCACCTCCTACCCTCACCTGTTAAAGCGTTACCTGGACCAGAAAGGCGTGCAGTTTAAATCCTGTCTGCTGAACGGCTCAGTTGAAGTGGCCCCGCGCGCGGGTCTGGCAGACGCCATCTGTGACCTGGTCTCCACCGGCGCGACGCTGGAAGCGAACGGCCTGCGCGAAGTGGAAGTGATCTACCGCTCCAAAGCGTGCCTGATCCAGCGTGACGGCGAGATGGCCGATGCCAAGCAACAGCTGATCGACAAACTCCTGACCCGTATTCAGGGCGTAATTCAGGCGCGTGAATCCAAATACATCATGATGCACGCTCCGACCGAGCGTCTGGATGAGGTGATTGCCCTCCTGCCAGGCGCTGAGCGCCCGACCATCCTCCCCCTGGCGGGCGATCAGCAGCGCGTGGCGATGCACATGGTGAGTAGCGAAACCCTGTTCTGGGAAACCATGGAAAAACTGAAGGCGCTGGGGGCAAGCTCCATCCTGGTGCTGCCAATTGAGAAGATGATGGAGTAATTGCCATGAGCTTTAACACAATCATCGACTGGAATACCTGTAGCGACGCGCAACAGCGCGAGCTGCTGATGCGCCCGGCGATTTCCGCTTCCGAGAGCATCTCACGCACCGTGGCGGAGATCCTGGATAACGTCAAAGCCCGTGGCGATGACGCGCTGCGTGAATACAGCGCAAAATTTGATAAGACGGACGTCGGCGCATTGAGGGTAACCGAGCAGGAAATCCTGGATGCCAGCAATCGTCTGGGGGATGATATTAAGCAGGCGATGGCCGTCGCGGTGAAAAACATCGATACCTTCCACACCGCGCAGAAACTGCAGACCGTGGATGTCGAAACCCTGCCCGGCGTGCGTTGTCAGCAGGTAACCCGTCCGGTCGCGTCTGTGGGGCTCTATATTCCCGGCGGTTCGGCTCCCCTGTTCTCCACCGTCCTGATGCTGGCCACCCCGGCGCGCATCGCCGGTTGCCAGAAAGTGGTGCTCTGCTCCCCACCGCCCATTGCCGATGAAATTCTCTACGCGGCAAAACTGTGCGGTGTGCAGGCGGTCTATAAAGTGGGCGGCGCGCAGGCGATTTCTGCTCTGGCGTTTGGCACCGAATCCATTCCGAAGGTCGACAAAATTTTTGGCCCGGGTAATGCTTTCGTGACCGAAGCCAAGCGCCAGGTCAGCCAGCGTCTGGACGGCGCGGCCATTGACATGCCTGCCGGCCCGTCTGAAGTGCTGGTGATTGCCGACAGCGGCGCAACGCCAGATTTCGTGGCGTCTGACCTGCTTTCCCAGGCGGAACACGGCCCGGACTCGCAGGTGATCCTCCTGACCCCGGATGCCGATATGGCCACGCGCGTTGGCGAAGCCGTCGAGCGCCAGCTTGCCGACCTGCCCCGCGCCGACACGGCACGCCAGGCGTTAGCGGCCAGCCGCCTGATTGTGGCGCGCGATCTGGCGCAGTGCATTGCCATCTCCAACCAGTACGGCCCGGAGCACCTGATTATTCAGACCCGTAACGCGCGCGAGCTGGTCGACAGCATCACCAGCGCAGGCTCGGTGTTCCTCGGCGACTGGTCTCCGGAATCCGCTGGCGATTACGCCTCCGGCACCAACCACGTTCTGCCGACGTATGGCTATACCTCAACCTGTTCCAGCCTGGGCCTGGCGGATTTCCAGAAACGCATGACCGTGCAGGAACTCTCCCGCGAAGGGTTTGCCTCACTCGCATCCACCATTGAGACGCTGGCCGCCGCCGAGCGCCTGACCGCTCACAAAAATGCCGTTACGCTGCGCGTTGCAGCCCTGAAGGAGCAAGCATGAACATTGAAGAATTAGCCCGCGAAAATGTCCGTCGCCTGACGCCTTACCAGTCTGCACGCCGTCTGGGGGGCAAAGGGGATGTCTGGCTGAACGCCAACGAATTCCCGACCGCGGTGCAGTTTGAGCTGTCGCAGCAGACACTTAACCGTTATCCGGAGTGTCAGCCAAAAGCGGTGATTGAGAACTACGCGCAGTACGCAGGGGTGAAGCCAGAGCAGGTGCTGGTCAGCCGTGGAGCCGACGAGGGTATTGAACTGCTGATCCGCGCGTTCTGCGAGCCGGGTAAAGACGCCGTGATGTACTGCCAGCCGACCTACGGCATGTACAGCGTCAGCGCAGAAACCTTCGGCGTGGCGTGCCGTAACGTGCTCTCTCTGGAGAACTGGCAGCTGGATCTGCAGGGCATTGCCGACAATCTCGACGGCGTAAAAGTGGTGTTTGTCTGCAGCCCAAACAACCCGACCGGGCAGATTATTAACCCGCAGGATATCCGTACCCTGCTGGAGATGACGCGCGGTAAAGCCCTGGTGGTGGCCGACGAAGCCTACATCGAGTTCTGTCCACAGGCGACGCTGGCAGGCTGGCTGGAAGAGTATCCACACCTGGTGGTACTGCGTACGCTGTCGAAAGCCTTCGCCCTCGCGGGTCTGCGCTGCGGATTCACCCTGGCGAATAAAGAAGTCATCGACCTGCTGCTGAAAGTGATCGCCCCGTATCCGCTCTCCACGCCGGTTGCCGACATTGCGGCCCAGGCGCTGACCCCGCAGGGGATCAACGCGATGCGCGAACGTGTGGCGCAGATCCTGGAGGAGCGTCAGTATCTGGTGACCGCCCTGAAAGAGATTCCTTGCGTGGAGCAGGTCTTCGACTCGGAAACCAACTACATCCTGGTGCGCTTCACCGCTTCCAGCGCCGTATTTAAATCTTTATGGGATCAGGGCATTATCTTACGAGACCAGAATAAACAACCTTCCCTGAGCGGTTGCCTGCGCATTACCGTAGGCACTCGCGCAGAGAGCCAGCGCGTGATTGACGCCCTGAAAGCGGAGAAAGTATGACCCAGAAGATCCTTTTTATCGATCGTGACGGCACCCTTATTTCGGAGCCACCAGCCGATTTTCAGGTCGATCGTTTCGACAAGCTGGCTTTTGAACCCGACGTGATCCCGGTGCTGCTGAAGCTGCAAAAAGCAGGCTTTAAGCTGGTGATGATCACCAACCAGGACGGTCTGGGTACCGACAGCTTCCCGCAGGCGGATTTTGACGGCCCGCATAATCTGATGATGCAGGTGCTCACCTCTCAGGGCGTGGTCTTTGATGAGGTGCTGATTTGCCCGCACATGCCAGCCGATGAGTGCGACTGCCGTAAGCCAAAAGTGAAGCTGGTAGAGCGCTATCTGGCGGAAGATGTGCTGGATAAAACCAACAGCTACGTCATCGGCGATCGCATCACCGATATCACGCTGGCGGAAAACATGGGTATCGCGGGGCTGCGTTATGACCGCAACAACCTTAACTGGGCGATGATTGGCGAGCAGCTGACCAAACGTGACCGCTATTCCCACGTTGAGCGCAACACCAAAGAGACGCAGATTGACGTGAAGGTCTGGCTGGACCGTGAAGGCGGCAGCAAGATCCACACCGGCGTCGGTTTCTTCGACCACATGCTGGACCAGATTGCCACCCACGGCGGTTTCCGCATGGAGATCACGGTCAAAGGCGACCTGTACATTGACGATCACCACACCGTGGAAGATACCGGCCTGGCGCTGGGTGAAGCGCTGAAGCTGGCGCTCGGCGATAAGCGCGGTATTAACCGTTTTGGCTTCGTTCTGCCGATGGACGAATGCCTGGCACGCTGCGCCATGGATATCTCCGGACGCCCGCACCTGGAATATAAAGCAGACTTCACCTACCAGCGCGTGGGCGATCTGAGCACCGAAATGGTGGAGCACTTCTTCCGCTCACTGTCCTACACCATGGGCCTGACGCTGCACCTGAAGACCAAGGGCAAGAACGACCACCACCGCGTAGAGAGTCTCTTCAAGGCCTTTGGCCGTACCCTTCGCCAGGCGATCCGCGTGGAAGGTGACGCCCTGCCTTCATCGAAAGGAGTGCTGTAATGAATGTGGTGATTCTGGATACCGGATGCGCCAACCTGAACTCCGTAAAGTCGGCCATCACCCGCCACGGCTACGAGCCGGTGGTGAGCCGTGACCCGGACGTGGTGCTGCGCGCCGATAAGTTATTCCTGCCGGGGGTTGGCACCGCGCAGGCGGCGATGGACCAGATCCACGCGCGCGAGCTGGTCGATCTGATCAAGGCCTGTACTCAGCCGGTGCTGGGGATTTGCTTAGGCATGCAGCTTCTGGGACGTCGCAGCGAAGAGAGTAACGGCGTTGACCTGCTGGGCATTATCGACGAAGACGTGCCGAAAATGGCCGACCACGGCCTGCCTCTGCCGCACATGGGCTGGAACCGCGTCTACGCCAAAGCGGGCGACCGCCTGTTCCGCGGCATTGAAGACGGGGCATATTTCTACTTCGTGCACAGCTACGCCATGCCGGTGAACGCGAATACGATCGCCCAGTGCAACTATGGCGAGGCGTTCACTGCGGCCGTGCAGAAAGACAATTTCTTCGGCGTACAGTTTCACCCGGAGCGCTCTGGCGCAGCGGGCGCGCAGCTGCTGAAAAACTTCCTGGAGATGTGATGATTATTCCCGCTTTAGATTTAATTGACGGCACGGTTGTCCGTCTCCATCAGGGTGATTACGGGCAGCAGCGCGACTACGGGAACGACCCGCTGCCGCGCCTGCAGGAGTATGCCGCGCAGGGTGCGCAGGTCCTGCATCTTGTGGATTTGACCGGCGCGAAAGATCCGGCGAAACGCCAGATCCCCCTGCTGAAAAACCTGGTTGCCGGTGTTGATGTGCCCGTCCAGGTTGGCGGCGGCGTGCGTACGGAAGACGACGTCGCAGCACTGCTGGAGGCAGGCGTGGCGCGTGTGGTGGTCGGATCAACCGCGGTGAAAGATCCTGAGACCGTAAAAGGCTGGTTCCGTCGTTTTGGTGCCGATGCGCTGGTACTGGCGCTGGACGTGCGCATTGATGAACAGGGTAATAAACAGGTGGCGGTCAGCGGCTGGCAG
Source organism: Enterobacter sp. WCHEn090032 (assembly GCF_003986875.1). Lineage (NCBI taxonomy): Bacteria > Pseudomonadati > Pseudomonadota > Gammaproteobacteria > Enterobacterales > Enterobacteriaceae > Enterobacter > Enterobacter sp. WCHEn090032. The sequence goes on along the minus strand of NZ_RXRN01000021.1, from coordinate 63,539 downwards.
GAAAATTCCGGCGTGACGCTGGAAGCGCTGGTCGAGATGTATTTGCCCGTTGGCCTGAAGCACGTGCTGTGCACGGATATCTCCCGCGACGGCACGCTGGCCGGCTCCAACGTTTCGTTATACGAAGAAGTCTGCGCCCGTTATCCGCAGGTGGCGTTCCAGTCATCTGGCGGCATCGGTGGCTTAGCCGATATCGCCGCGCTGCGCGGGACCGGTGTGAAGGGCGTAATTGTGGGCCGGGCCCTGCTGGAAGGAAAATTTACTGTGACGGAGGCGATTCAATGCTGGCAAAACGGATAATCCCTTGCCTGGACGTACGTGACGGCCAGGTGGTAAAAGGCGTGCAGTTCCGCAACCACGAGATCATCGGCGATATCGTCCCTCTGGCAAAACGCTATGCCGATGAAGGCGCAGATGAGCTGGTATTTTACGATATCACCGCCTCCAGCGATGGCCGCGTGGTGGACAAAAGCTGGGTCGCGCGCGTGGCAGAAGTGATTGACATCCCCTTCTGCGTGGCAGGCGGGATTAAGTCTGCTGACGACGCCGCCAAAATTCTCTCGTTTGGTGCCGACAAGATCTCCATCAACTCTCCTGCCCTGGCCGACCCGGAGCTGATTACCCGTCTCGCCGATCGCTTTGGCGTGCAGTGTATTGTCGTGGGAATCGATACCTGGTATGACGCCGCTACGGGTAAATATCACGTCAACCAGTATACCGGCGATGAGAGCCGGACGCGTGTGACGCAGTGGGAGACGCTCGACTGGGTGCAGGAAGTGCAGAAGCGCGGCGCGGGCGAAATCGTGTTGAACATGATGAACCAGGACGGCGTGCGTAACGGGTATGACCTTGAGCAACTGAAAAAAGTCCGCGCGGTCTGCCACGTACCGCTGATTGCCTCCGGCGGCGCGGGCACCATGGAACACTTCCTGGAAGCCTTCCGCGACGCGAACGTGGATGGCGCGCTGGCCGCCTCCGTGTTCCACAAGCAGATTATCAATATTGGTGAGTTAAAAACGTACCTGGCCGACCAGGGCGTGGAGATCAGGGTATGTTAACAGAGCAACAACAGGCACAGCTGGACTGGGAAAAAACCGACGGATTACTGCCGGTGGTTGTGCAGCATGCGGTTTCAGGCGAAGTGCTGATGCTGGGGTATATGAACCAGGACGCGCTGGCAAAAACACTCGACAGCGGCAAAGTAACCTTTTACTCCCGCACGAAACAGCGTCTGTGGACCAAGGGTGAAACCTCGGGCCATTTCCTGAATGTGGTCAGCATTACGCCTGACTGCGATAACGACACCCTGCTGGTACTGGCCAATCCGATTGGCCCGACCTGCCATAAAGGCACCAGCAGTTGCTTCGGTGAGGCAAGCCACCAGTGGTTGTTCCTGTATCAACTGGAACAGTTACTGGCTGAGCGTAAAACAGCGGATCCTGAAAGCTCCTATACCGCGAAGCTGTACGCCAGCGGCACCAAGCGTATTGCGCAGAAGGTGGGTGAGGAAGGCGTTGAAACCGCGCTGGCCGCCACGGTGCATGACCGCGAGGAGCTGACCAATGAAGCGTCGGATTTGATGTATCACCTGCTGGTGCTGCTGCAGGATCAGGAGCTGGATTTAACGGCGGTGATAGAGAATCTTCGTAAGCGACATAAATAAAAAAACCGGGGAATTTCCCCGGTTTTTTTATCTGCGGTGAATCAGGCTTTGGGTTTGTAGTTTCGCAGCGCGTTGCGGCCCAGAACCACGCCAGAACCGATAATCCCGCCAAGCAAGACCGCCAGAATTAACGTCATGGCTTTTTTCGGGGTGTCACGTCGTACAGGGAGGTCCGGCTTCATGACGTAACGATAGACGTGAATAGTGTCCGGATTCACCTTCAGTTTCTCGATATCCAGTAAGTTTTGTTTCGTCTGATAGTAAGCCGAGGAGAAAACCAGCGGGCGAGACGCTTCGTTATCAATCATCGATTTCAGCGCTTCGCTTCCCAGTAAGAACATGGTTTCCTGAGTCACGTCCTGAGTTTGCTGGATCTGCGGAGTGGTAATTTTCGCCGCTTCAGCATTCTTGAGCGCCTCCGAGATCTGCTTGATACGCAGATCTTTCTGCTCCTGAGCCACCTTCTCCTGGTTTTCCAGAGAGTCATTTAGCGTAGCGATCTGCTGCTTGATGTTATCTTTGAGGTCAAGCGCGAGTTCCTTCGCCGTTTGCTCGTCGACCTGCTGGATGTACTGCGCCAGTTGCTTTTGCGCCGCGTCTGCAGATTCCCCCTGGTAGGAGACACTTAACGGCAGCGGTTGGCCCTTAACGGTAGTATCAATGGTCAGCTTCTCAGGTATTTCCTGGTTTTCGAGCGCCTGGGCTAAAGCAGAAAACGAAGAGTTGAAACGGCTAATTGCACGGTTTTGGATATCCGATATTGAGGGCGCCGCGCTACCGTAAAGGATATTCAGTGCATTGGCGTAAGTGGCAATCTGCGCTGCATCTGGCTGAGAAATGATCGCGGAAGAGGTCCATTTCTCTTTTGCGACAGTGATATAAATACCCGCCAGGACGATAAAAACAGCAACAAAAGCGCCAATTACCCACTTCCCACGCCACAGCTGTAGCACTAAATCAAGTAAATCAATTTGCTCCGGGCCATTACTGCTATTAACCGGAGTATTGTTGTTCTGCGTCATACAATCCCTAACAGATGAAAAAGGGCAAAAATAAACATGTTCACATAGTGTATCTGTTGCCAGCGATTTTTCTATCAGAATCCGATGAGTTATATCGGAAAGTTGAGTTATCTAAGTCGCAGCCGACGCGCTATCATATAGCAATTCTGATGCCTCAGGCATCGACAAGATAGAAAAGTAATGAGGGAAGCTATGAAATTTTTGGTTACGGGCGCGGCAGGGTTTATCGGTTCTCATGTCAGCAAACGCTTACTGGACGCCGGACACCAGGTCGTCGGGATTGATAATCTCAATGACTACTATGATGTGAACCTTAAGCTGGCACGTCTGGAACTGCTCAAATCCGCAAAATTCACCTTCCACAAGATGGAGTTAGCCGATCGTGAGGGGATGGCGGCACTGTTTGCCAGCGAGAAGTTTGATCGCGTTATCCATCTGGCTGCACAGGCAGGGGTTCGCTACTCTCTTGAAAACCCACACGCCTATGCGGACGCCAACCTGGTGGGTCACCTCAACGTGCTGGAAGGGTGTCGTCATAACAAGGTACAGCACCTGCTGTATGCTTCATCAAGCTCCGTTTATGGTCTGAACCGCAAGATGCCGTTCTCCACTGACGACTCCGTAGACCACCCGGTGTCACTGTATGCGGCGACCAAAAAAGCCAATGAGCTGATGTCGCATACCTATTCCCATCTGTATAACCTGCCGACCACTGGCCTGCGTTTCTTTACCGTATATGGCCCGTGGGGCCGTCCGGATATGGCGCTGTTTAAGTTCACCAAAGCGATGATTGAAGGCAAAAGCATCGATGTTTACAACTACGGTAAGATGAAGCGTGACTTCACTTACATTGACGACATCGCTGAAGCCATTATTCGTCTGCAGGATGTCATTCCTCAGGCTGATGCAGACTGGACCGTCGAGACCGGTTCCCCGGCAACCAGCTCCGCGCCTTATCGCGTTTACAACATTGGTAACAGCTCTCCGGTCGAGCTCATGGATTACATTACGGCGCTGGAAGAAGCACTCGGCAAAGAAGCAGAGAAAAACATGATGCCGATTCAACCGGGTGACGTGCTGGAAACCAGCGCGGACACGAAAGCGTTGTATGAGGTTATTGGCTTTAAACCGCAGACCTCAGTCAAAGACGGTGTGAAAAACTTTGTCGACTGGTATCGCGCTTTCTACAAGGTCTGAAAATAAAAAACCCGGCAACATGGCCGGGTTTTTTTATGCGCGTTAGACGCTATCAATCGCTTCCGAACAGATCGCGGGTATACACTTTATCCGCCACGTCCGCCAGCTCTTCCGCCATGCGGTTAGAGATAATCACGTCCGCTTCCTGCTTGAATGCATCCAGATCGCGAATCACGCGGGAGTGGAAGAACTCATCTTCCTGCATCGCTGGTTCATAAATAATAACCTGAACCCCTTTCGCCTTAATACGCTTCATGATGCCCTGAATGGAAGAGGCACGGAAGTTATCGGAACCGCTTTTCATGATCAGACGATACACGCCGACGACTTTAGGCTGACGCGCAAGGATAGAATCAGAAATGAAATCTTTACGCGTACGGTTAGCGTCAACGATCGCCGAAATCAGGTTGTTCGGCACAGCCTGATAGTTGGCCAGCAGCTGCTTCGTGTCTTTTGGCAGGCAATAACCGCCATAGCCAAATGACGGGTTGTTATAGTGGTTGCCGATACGCGGATCGAGACAAACACCTTCGATGATTTGACGGGTGTTCAACCCCAGACTCTCTGCATAGCTGTCCAGCTCGTTAAAGTAGGCAACGCGCATGGCAAGGTAAGTGTTGGCAAACAGCTTAATCGCCTCGGCTTCGGTGGAGTCGGTGAACAGTACCGGAATATCCTTCTTAACGGCACCTTCCTGAAGCAGTGCGGCAAAACGCTCTGCGCGGTCTGAGCGCTCGCCAATAACGATACGAGAAGGATGCAGGTTATCGTACAGCGCCCTTCCCTCACGCAGGAACTCTGGCGAGAAGAAGATATTATCAATGCCGAACTTCTCTTTAATAGATTTTGTGAAACCTACCGGAATAGTCGATTTAATAACCATCACCGCTTTTGGATTAATCGCGATAACGTCTTTGATCACCGCTTCCACCGTAGAGGTGTTGAAGTAGTTGGTTTTTGGATCGTAGTCCGTTGGTGTCGCGATGATAACGAAATCCGCATCACGATAGGCGTCTTCTTTATCGGTGGTTGCACGGAAATTCAGCGGCTTGTTCGCCAGATACTCCTGGATCTCTTTATCGACAATCGGGGACTTCTTCTGGTTAAGCATGTCCACTTTGGCCTGCACGATATCCAGCGCAACCACTTCATGATTCTGCGCAATCAGGATACCGTTTGAAAGGCCAACATAGCCTGTTCCGGAAATGGTTATTTTCATTCGTTTGGCTTCTTCAGTATGAGTTTCTGATGACATTCAAACCGTCACCACAATGATTAACTGGTGGTTTTTTAGCGCTAACGCTATTTAACTGTCAAGGCTATCCCCTGGCGGATGAACGCACTTCACTCTGTATGGAGGCTGCCAGAACAGGGCTCAAAGCACCTTTTTTCCAGCAGCATTGCGCTTTTTCACGATGCCGCAGACTTTACCACAAGCACGTTCAAATCAGACTAATCCCTTAGTCAGATTGAGAAGGTATTGCCCATAGCCGGTCTTTTTCAAAGGCTCGGCAAGTGCACGGAGCTGTTCCGCATTGATAAAGCCTCTGCGAAATGCAATCTCTTCAGGACAAGATACTTTCAGCCCCTGACGCTCTTCAATAGTGGCGATGAAATTACTTGCCTCAATCATGCTCTGGTGCGTCCCGGTATCCAGCCATGCATAACCGCGTCGCATCATCGCGACGGATAATCTTCCCTGCTGCATATAAAGACGATTGATATCGGTTATTTCCAGCTCACCGCGCGCCGAGGGACTTAAGCTCTTCGCCATCTCAATGACGTCGTTATCGTAAAAATAGAGGCCCGTTATGGCATAGTTACTTTTCGGCTGCTGAGGTTTTTCTTCAAGACCGATCGCAGTACCGTCTTTGTCGAATTCAACCACACCGTAACGTTCAGGATCGCTGACATGATAGGCAAATACGGTTGCCCCATTTTCCTGACTGGCGGCACCCTCCAGCAATCGAGGAAGATCGTGTCCATAGAAAATATTGTCGCCTAAAACCAGCGCACAATTGTCCTCGCCGATAAACTCTTCGCCAAGAATAAACGCCTGAGCTAAACCGTCCGGACTCGGCTGTATCTTATATTGCAGGTGTAACCCCCACTGGCTGCCATCACCCAGAAGTTGCTCAAAACGAGGGGTATCCTGCGGTGTACTAATGATAAGAATATCTTTGATACCAGCGAGCATCAGCGTTGAAAGCGGATAGTAGATCATCGGCTTGTCATAGATGGGCAACAACTGCTTACTCACTGCCATTGTGACGGGATAAAGACGAGTGCCCGAGCCACCCGCTAAGATAATACCTTTACGCTTCGCCATTACTTGCGCTCCCCATAATTCTGTTCAATCCAGCTCTTATAGGCGCCACTTTTAACATTCGAGACCCATTCCGAATTGTTTAAATACCATTCAACCGTTTTACGTATACCGCTTTCAAATGTTTCCCTGGGTGTCCAGCCCAGTTCACGGCTAATTTTATGCGCATCTATAGCGTAACGGCGGTCGTGCCCAGGCCGGTCTGCGACATAGGTTATCTGCTCGCGATATGATTTTTCCTTCGGAACGATTTCATCCAGCAAATCGCAAATAGTGTGTACAACCTCAATATTTTTCTTCTCGTTGTGACCACCGATATTATACGTTTCGCCAGGTTTACCAGTTGTCAGAACGGTATAAAGCGCACGGGCATGATCTTCCACATATAACCAGTCGCGAATCTGATCGCCCTTCCCGTAAATCGGTAACGATTTGTTCTCAATGGCATTAAGAATAACCAGCGGGATTAATTTTTCCGGGAAGTGGAAAGGTCCATAGTTATTTGAGCAGTTAGTGACTATTGCTGGCAAGCCGTAAGTACGGATCCACGCCCGGACTAAATGATCGCTGGATGCTTTGGAGGCGGAGTAAGGGCTACTCGGTGCGTATGACGTGGTTTCTGTAAAAAGCGGTAATGGCGCAGAATCAGTTTGCTCATCAGGATGAGGTAAATCACCATACACTTCATCCGTTGAAATATGATGAAAACGGAAGGCTGCTTTTGCCGCGTTATCCAGTGAAGACCAGTAAGCGCGGCAGGTTTCCAGCAGGACGTAGGTACCGACAATATTGGTTTCAATAAACGCCGCCGGCCCGGTTATAGAACGATCGACATGGCTTTCCGCCGCCAGATGCATTACAGCATCCGGCTGATGAGCGGCAAAAATGCGCTCCATGGCAACTTTGTCACAGATATCAGCATGTTCAAATACGTAACGTGCGTTATCGCTGACTTCTCGCAAGGATTCCAGGTTACCGGCATAGGTCAATTTATCAACGTTAACTACGCTATCCCGAGTATTGCGAATAATGTGTCGGATAACCGCGGAGCCAATAAAACCGGCCCCACCAGTAACAAGAATTTTCACGCGATCTATTCCGTTAAAAAGTGAGTGGATTGGGCGGGATAAAAAAGCCCGGTATCGCTACCGGGCTTGATAGAATGGCAACAACTAATTCAGATTAATCCAGCCATTCGGTGTGGAACACACCTTCTTTATCAGTGCGTTTGTAGGTATGCGCACCGAAGTAGTCACGCTGAGCCTGAATCAGGTTGGCAGGCAGAACGGCAGCACGGTAGCTGTCGTAATAGGCCACTGCAGCGGAGAAGGTTGGAACCGGAATACCGTTCTGCACAGCGTAGGCAACCACGTCACGCAGCGCCTGCTGGTATTCGTCCGCAATTTTCTTGAAGTATGGTGCCAGCAGCAGGTTCGCGATACCTGCGTTTTCCGCATAGGCATCAGTGATTTTCTGCAGGAACTGCGCACGAATGATGCAGCCCGCACGGAAAATCTTCGCGATTTCACCGTAGTTCAGATCCCAGTTGTTTTCGTCTGATGCCGCACGCAGCTGAGAGAAGCCCTGTGCGTAAGAAACGATTTTGCCCAGGTACAGTGCACGACGCACCTTCTCAACGAACTCAGCTTTATCGCCGGCTGGTTTAGCCTGCGGGCCAGACAGCACTTTGGATGCCGCCACGCGCTGCTCTTTCAGAGAAGAGATGTAACGCGCGAATACGGATTCGGTGATCAGAGACAGCGGTTCACCCAGATCCAGAGAGCTCTGGCTGGTCCATTTACCGGTACCTTTGTTTGCTGCTTCATCCAGAATCACATCAACCAGGTATTTACCTTCTTCATCTTTCTTGGTGAAGATATCTTTGGTGATGTCGATCAGGTAGCTATTCAGCTCGCCTTTGTTCCACTCGCTGAAGGTCTCGGCAAGTTCTTCGTTAGAGAGGTTCAGGCCGCCCTTCAGCAGCGAATACGCTTCAGCGATCAGCTGCATGTCGCCGTATTCGATACCGTTGTGAACCATCTTCACGTAATGGCCTGCACCGTCTGCGCCGATATAGGTCACACACGGTTCGCCATCTTCCGCGACAGCGGCGATTTTAGTCAGGATAGGAGCGACCAGCTCGTACGCTTCTTTCTGGCCACCAGGCATGATGGATGGGCCTTTCAGTGCCCCCTCTTCACCACCGGAAACACCAGTACCGATGAAGTTAAAGCCCTCGGCAGACAGTTCACGGTTACGACGGATGGTGTCCTGGAAGAAGGTGTTACCGCCATCAATGATGATGTCGCCTTTGTCCAGGTAAGGTTTCAGGGAGTCGATAGCAGCATCGGTACCTGCACCCGCTTTCACCATTAACAGGATACGACGAGGCGTTTCCAGGGACTCAACAAACTCTTTAACCGTATAGAAAGGAACCAGTTTCTTACCTGGGTTCTCAGCGATGACTTCTTCGGTCTTATCACGGGAGCGGTTGAAAACGGAGACGGTATAACCACGGCTTTCGATGTTGAGCGCCAGGTTGCGCCCCATCACTGCCATACCGACAACGCCGATCTGTTGCTTGGACATTACATACTCCTGTCAGGTGTGGTCACCGCGACTGTGCGCGGCTTGAAATGTGGCTTAGATGTTAACTCAGGTTGAGCCTGAGTAGATAGCGGAAGATGCGATTCAGCAGGGCTTTAGATGAACGCCTTAGCAAAGGAGGGGTTAAATGGCCCCTCTTTGACTTCCATCATAAGCGCTCTCGGAGACATACATTCGACACTGTGTATGTCACCTGGAGAAAACTCGACCACGTTTATTCCAGTATTCTCTCCGGCAACAAATTGATTAATCACTTTGCCATCTTTGCCATACAAGCAGACCTGAACCTGCCCCTGCATAACGATAAACATCTCCCATTGATGAGGTAGCTCATGGTAATGCGGGTCGACATAGCTACCCTGAACCAAGGCAATGAGCAGACGTTGCACTTTCTCCTGGTGCGAATTGTGCAATAAGAGATGAGCGCGCAAGCGTGCAGATTTTCCGGCTTGTTCGTATAAAGCTTCAAGCTGGCGAGTATCAATGAGTCGCATTACATGCCTCTAACCTCATTTCTATAGTCTGTGCCGCAGACTCAACGGAGAACTGTTCTCTCAATAATGCATTCGCGCCTAAGCCGAATTGACGTCGCGCAACAACATCCTTAAGCATTAACAGTGCGGACTCATGAAGCTTGTCATCCTCACCATTGATATGAATTAATCCGGCATTATTTTGATTGACAACATCAAGCAAATCATTACCAGCATTCACACTGCCTAGTATAGGTAAGGACTGAACCATATACCCTAGCAATTTACCCGGGAAATTATGCGAAGAATGTCTGGCGGAAAGTGAAAACAAGCCAATATCCATTTCCGAGAGGATAAATTTAAATTCATCCTGATTGACAGAGGCCAAATACGTGAAGTTGGGCAATGACCACTCGGCAGCCAAAGAATTGATTAACTCAACTTCATCCCCCTGCCCGATAAATAAAAAATGGGCTTGCGGATACTCAGCCATTTTTCGGGCAAGACGCATCAGATTCCCCATATCCTGCGCATGACCGATATTCCCTCCATAGAAGAAAATAACTTTATCATCAAGGCCAAGACGCTGACGCAATGGGATATAACCCTGGGGTGGTACCGTCGGTGTGAGAGAAGCCCAGTTACGCAAAACCTCACAAGGATAACCTTTGTTGTTCACCCGAAAGACCTCAAGATTCTTCTCTGACATCAGCCCGATACGGTTTGCCTGGCGATAAGATGATCTTTCGAAAACGCGGAAATAGCGTTCGATGAGGGAACCGGCTTTTAACATGCCAGCGTCTATCACCCATTGCGGGAACATATCTCTCAAAATCAGGTAAGCCGGACACTGGCAACGGGATTTAATTTTCTTGACTAAGTGCCCCCAGAAAATGGAGGGTGAGTAATAAACTACCCCATCAAAAGTCTCTTTTTTTATCTGGCTTTTAATGGAATTCCAGGCACGATAGGATAGAAGTGTTTCATTGATGGCTCGTTGAATTTTGCTCACATCCTTGAGAGGCCCACTTTTGAAACGCCATGTCTTGACCCCCTGGAAGGTGCTAAAGGACACATCTTCCTGGAGACAGTTGTCAGGTGTAATTACCGTAACATCATGCCCACGGCGAATAAATTCCTGAGCCAATTCATGAAACATTTTTGCACCAACTCGCGTACTATTGGGCAGGTAATCATCTATGATTAAAGCAAGTTTCATCAGTATTCTTTCCAGACGACTCGCTTGACATAATCTGTATAAGAATGAACGATTCTGACGACTTTATCTGACACATTAGGCATGCTGTAGTCACTGACTTGTCGTAAAAGACGGGTTTCGCCGCGAGGCTGTGTTGCCAGAATATCCAGTGCCTGTAGAACACGTTCACACTCCAGACCCACCATCATGACAGAGGCTTCTTCAAAGCCCTCTGGACGCTCATGTGCTTCCCGAATATTTACCGCCGGGAAATTCATAATGGAAGATTCTTCAGTGATCGTTCCACTGTCAGACAGCACAGCACGTGAGTTTTTCTGCAAATGGTTGTAATCATGGAAACCTAATGGTTTCAGCAAATTAATATTTGGGTGGAACTCAATCCCTTGCTCGTTAATACGATTACGTGTCCGCGGATGCGTGGATACAATAACCGGCAAATCATATTTTTCAGCAATAGTATTCAGAATGGTCGCAAGCTTTACAAGCTGTTTGGGCGAATCAACATTCTCTTCCCGATGCGCGCTGACGACGAAAAATTCACCTGGACGCAATTTCAGACGCGCAAGTACATCCGAATTATCAATTTGCGGCATGTAATGCGTAAGTACCTCAAACATTGGGCTACCGGTTTTAATAATTCGGTCCGCCGGGAGGCCTTCAGCAAGAAGGTATTCACGTGCAATATCGCTGTAGGTCATATTGATGTCAGCGGTATGGTCTACAATGCGCCGATTAGTCTCTTCCGGGACGCGCTGATCGAAACAACGGTTGCCAGCTTCCATATGGAAGATAGGCACTTTACGGCGCTTGGCCGGGATAGCAGAAATACAGGAGTTAGTATCACCCAGCACCAACATTGCTTCAGGCTTTTCGGATTCAAGTACCTCATCAACTTTGATGATAACCTGACCGATAGTTTCTGCAGCATTTTTCCCTGCAGCATTTAAAAAGTAGTCGGGTTTTCGTACACCAAGGTCATTAAAGAACACTTCGTTTAGCTCATAATCATAATTTTGACCAGTATGGACAAGAATATGTTCGCAGTGTTCATCAAGCTTAGCGAGAACGCGTGACAGGCGGATAATCTCAGGACGCGTACCAACAACAGACATAATTTTTAATTTTTTCATTATAGAGGTCTCGCAATAGTATCAGGCTCATCACGATTGAAAATTTCGTTTGCCCAGAGCATGACTATCAATTCATCAGTTCCAATGTTAGTTACATCATGTGTCCAGCCAGGGACTGTCTCAACGATTTTGAACTCATCTGAGGAAACATTTAGTTCATATCGTGCACCGGTAATCACATGTTCAAACTTGAAGCATGCCTGGCCGCGAATGACCAGAAACTTCTCATTTTTGGTGTGATGATAATGACCACCACGTGTAATGCCGGGATGCGCTGTAAAAAATGAAAACTGCCCCGCCGAAGGAGTTTTTAACATCTCACAAAAGACCCCTCGGGCGTCTCCGTAAGAGGGAACTGAATACGCAAACATATCAGCTGGTAGATAACTTAACCACGTCGAATACAGCGCGCGGATGAACCCTGTACCCACAGCTTCGGTGACAAGAGTGGAACGGCTTTCTTTGAAGCGATAAAGTAAATCCGCAACCTCACCTACTGTCGTCGAATATACTGGCTTAACTGTTTTGTACCCGCTTTCAACCTTTCCAGACAAGAGCTTTATCGCATCAGAACAGACATCATCAATGTAAACAAGATTAACAGGCGCGAAAGAGTCATTGATCGTAATATCTATATTGTTGGCAATATTATGGCAGAAGGTCGCTACGAACGAATTATAATTAGGCTTACACCACTTACCAAAAACATTCGGATAACGATAAATAAAATAAGCTGCACCGCTTTCAGCTGCATAGCGTTCAATATGTTTTTCTGCTGCAGCTTTACTTTGACCATAAGCATTATCCAGTTCAGCCTGAATGGAAGAGCTGATCATAATAGGTATGCTTTTATGCTTGGCTAAAAGAGAATCCACAATCTGTTGAGTCAGATTGCTATTCCCCTCGGCAAATTCATCGACATTTTTAGGTCGATTGATGCCCGCGAGATGATAGACAAAATCAGCATCTTGAAGGCCAGTTTCCAGATCAGCCGCACTTGAACCGCGGTCAATCTTAACAAGGTCACAGTACCCTGCTTCCTGAAGGCGTAAGCACAGGTTACGTCCGATAAAGCCATCAGCTCCAGTAATCAGGATTTTCATGTCACGCGTCCAGATCATAATGTTCACCCGCGCGCAGTGCGCGAATAAAAGGTAATTTCAGAAGAAGTGTTTTCATCCCTTCAACATCAAGTCTCTGTGTATTGTGTGAGTTATAATCTTCTACAACAGAGATACGGCTGTCCCCTTGTTCTACGTATTTTCCATAGTTTAGATCGCGCAGATCTGGTGGAACACGGTAGTAATCCCCCATGTCGATGGCGGCGATCATCTCTTCACGGCTAAGCAGCGCTTCATAAAGTTTCTCACCATGGCGCGTTCCGATAACATTAACAGGATGTTGCTCAACGTTAAGAAGTTCTTTGAGAGCAATGGCTAATGTTTCAATCGTTGCAGCAGGCGCTTTTTGGACAAATATATCGCCATTATTACCATGTTCAAACGCATATAGGACCAGATCGACAGCATCTTCAAGCGTCATCATAAAACGGGTCATATTTGGGTCAGTGATCGTCAGCGCTTTGCCCGCTTTGATCAGATCAACGAATAAGGGAATAACGGAACCACGTGAAGCCATCACGTTGCCGTAGCGAGTACCGCAAATCACAGTTTTGTCGCTATTAACATTACGTGATTTTGCGACCATCACTTTTTCCATCATTGCTTTGGAAATACCCATGGCATTGATAGGATAAACTGCTTTATCAGTACTTAAGCAAACAACACGTTTTACTTCGTTGGCAATCGCAGCTTCGAGAACATTTTCAGTGCCGAGGACGTTAGTTTTAACAGCCTCCATCGGATGGAACTCGCATGATGGCACTTGTTTAAGTGCTGCTGCGTGATAGATGAAGTCAACCCCACGACTGGCATTAAGAATGCTACGATAATCCCTAACATCGCCTATGTAAAATTTAAGTTTCTCGCTATTATATTTCTTACGCATATCGTCTTGCTTTTTTTCATCGCGCGAGAAAACACGAATCTCCTTAATGTCGGTATTAAGAAATCGTTTTAATACCGCATTGCCAAATGAACCTGTACCACCAGTAATCAAAAGTACTTTATCTGAAAACATTTAACACCTCTTATGAAATCTTACAATTTGTCAATGCTGTGCATATACATCAAGGTCCTTTCCCTCGCCGTTGGAAGCTGGCTAAAAAGCTGATCGGCCTTTTTTTGTTTCATCGCTCTTTCCTGCACATTCTCCATCCCGGAAATGATTTTATCGCTGATATCGTTAACACTATAGGGATCGAAATAGAATGCGCTATCATGGCATACAGTATGAGCAAACGATAAATCGGATGTAAAGATAGTTTTTTTGAAATACATTGCCTCTACATAACTGGCACTAAAGCATTCCAATAACGTAGGTAAAAAGAGTGCATCACAATAATGATATAACGCCGGGCATTGATTAACAGTGATAGGTCCGATGTTAATTATACGATGCCGATGTTGCTCTGGAATATTTTCCACTTGGCTATTTAATGTAATTATAAATTTATAATTATCGGGTAACCTGCCGAGTAATTTAGGAATAACACTCAAATTTTTGTGTGGATAATCATGTGAAATTGTCAAAAGATAAACATCGCCGTCTTCCTTTGCCGGCAATGAACTTACGATGCTATTATCATACAATGTGGAGTCTTGAAGAATCGCATTTATCGTATTTGAAACAGTGATTACATGACTTTGCGGAAATTGATACCGCTCAATAAGTTTATTTTTAGCATCCTCGGTTTCAACAAAGATAAGATCTGCATTTTTTTTATAAAAATAAGGCTGTAACCACATTAATAAAATTTTCTTTGCTTTTTCAGAAAAAGTTAATTTAGAAAATACTCGACGCGTATCATAAATCAACCATGGCAAAGCAAAGCCTACTGCATGTTTAACGCCTTTAGGGTTCCAGTAACTGGGGCCAAAAATAGTGAATACTTTACGGATGTTATTATCTGTCACTATTTTATCTAAGGCTCTTCTTGATTCAAAGTTAAAAACATTAGATGGTGTCTTGTCAATGATCCGACAATTTATTAATGTTTCTTCCGAAAGCTGTCTCGCAACCAAGGGGGAAACCGCTGCAATAAATTGTCGCTTAGAATTAGTTAATTCTTCTAATACAGAAACTGCAACCTGAACGCCACCACCTACATACAGGTTCGATGCATTAATCAGCAAACTCATCAATATATCCTTTTACTTTGATAGCTTAGACACACTCCTGGAATAAATATTCTTTAATTTTTGTCGGAGTAATTAGAGATAAGTTTCACCTCTGTCTTTCTAAGTTCAACTTTCGGAATAAGTAGCAAAAGGAACAGTATAATACCATAAGGAATAATTAACACAAACTCTCCAAAAAAATAATTACCAAATAACATGAAAACTACAGCTTTCATAAAGCATGCCTGTAAAAGACAGTACTTAACATTGCAAACCATTTTGTTATAAATCACCTGAAGTAAAAGGCCAATTATAAACGAATAGATCATTACCCCTGCCAAACCCAGGTCGTTATAAAAATAATAGATAAACGTTTTGGCATTAAAAAAACTAACTTCATAATCCGAGAAGCCCATTGCATTACTATCATAATAAGCACCGAAAAATGGTTTAAGTAAAAACTTAAGTCCTCCCCATATATACGTCGGTTCGAAAGATGAATTAACAAGCAAATTCAGATTCTGAAAGTTCATTGCCACATAAGTATAAATTTGGCTGAAAATCGAATTCGCTACCCCCTCACCAAACTGAGTTGATGCGCGGCTAGTTTCAGAAATTCGCAATGCACCAATATATAAGAGCAGCGCCATCGGCAGCATTACCAACATTAATTGCTTGAATCCTAAGCTAATTTTTCGTGGAATCAAAAGTATATAAATAGCTCCCATCATAAACACTAAAAACTCGCCTCTGGAAGCTTTATATATTAAAGCAGCAACAATAGTGAAAATGACAAAGAAAATAAGTAAAATCCTTCGTCCACGCCTTAAACGATATGAATACTTGAGTTCGAAAAGAGCAGTCAAAGCTATGTACGGCATAGACACATCGATAAAATTTAACAACGGGGGTGCATTAGGAACCAAAGATTTCAAATCACTACCGGCACCAGACAGGAGTGGTGGGTGAGTTAGCATCGAACCAAATCGCATTAAAAATGTGATTAGAGTTAAAAGGACAATAAAGTTAAATACTAAGCGATAGAAAAAGTTAAAATCGAACCGTTGATAACTAAAAATAGTTTTGTCTATTTTTTTTGAGAATAAAAAAGGAAGCGTAAAGAACAAGCCAGCAAGAAAAATAGCCGCAAGGGTCTCAAAACTTAACTCTGACTGCAACTGTGGATCATAAAACACATCAATTGTCGAGAGAGATGCAGAAAAAAACCAAAAGATGATCCCAATACCTATGGGATGAATAATATCTTTTGTTTTAAACACTATTAGTGAATAAATGGTTAGGGCTAATACGAAAAAAGCAATTGAGATCATATGAAATTCTACCAAGAATTTATTTATTATGATGCGTACCAATTTTTACACGCAAAATAAAAAAAACATAGCCAAGCAATACTAACCATCCTGTCGCCAGCTTCGCATACAAGTAATCATGAAGCTCAAATTTCACATGAGTGAACACAGGAATACAATAATAAACAAATAAAATAAGACAAACCGCAGCACTGACTGCTACCATTTGCTTGCGAAGATCTAATCCATTCATTACATGATAGTAAATTGCTGTAAACGCGAAGGGAATTACAGCAAGAGTGGCTAAATGTAATTCAGGAACAAGATATCCATATCTTGTGAAATTATCAATGAAAAATTTCATTACTACATTCGCAACTATTACACCCAACATAGTGACAGCGAACATAATAAAACATTCTTTGATGAATAAACATCTTCCCGTTTGACTACATTGCTTAATAACTTTGACGAAAAGCAACTCAGCACATGTTGAAGGTATAATCATAAGTGCGCTGAAAGCGAATATGATAACACTAAAATTGCCCAACTGATCACGACCGCCTGTGCCATCAATAAAAAATCTATCCATAACAAGATATAGGAACGTGAATATTGCGTTTAAAAACAATAAAAGAGAGGGTTTAAATAAGAATATCAATCTTTTAGATAATAATTTCAGGTTAAAATAATTTTTTAAGCTCCTTTCAATCCGATATAATCTTATTATTGCTAATCCATAACATCCTAAACTTGAATACAAATAAAATTCAAAACTATGCGTAAAGAGATATATAATTAGCGGAAGCAGAGCTGGCAGAAGTTGTGAATATATCACAAGCCATAACATTTCATCGATGCGATTAGTTGCACGATAATATGCTTTGATGATATTACTAATCGAAATAAATACTCCACAGAGAGTAAGAATAACCACAGTAATATTGGAATAATTAAAAACTAATGCAACTATTAATACTGCTAGTGCCCCGATAATATTCGTTAGCAATACTGATGTAACTAATAACTTCTTTTCTCTATTTTTGCTTAATGGTATAAAGCGGTCCAAAGAAAAACGAGAACCGAGGTGTGAATAATCGACGAACTGCTGCCATGTTCTTGCGAGTGTAAGATCGCCAAGCTGGGCAGTTGTGAGATATTTCATCATGACCAAGCTAAGAAATATATTGATAAATTGAATGGCATAATTTACCAGTATATATAATAAGCCCTTTTTAAACATGATTCTTCACCACATCCCTAACAATCTCCTCATAGAATTCATCACGCATTGGGATTTCACATTCAATATTAGCAATAATTTCTTTGTATTTTTCGAGATATATCTCGTTATAATTTTCATGTGGCATGATGTGCTGTTTAGGTAAAATTGCAGAATGTCTCCTGCTTAACGAAACCATATAAAGCAATACCATGGCTCGTTGTCGAGTTTCGTCACTAAGATTTACCAGATCCGATATCGAGTCTAAAATATCATAATATGACTGAACAGATTCAGGTTCAAGGGTAATACCAAACCCAGCATAATAACCCTTCCCAGCAGTTACAGCGGGGATTCCTAGGCATGAAAATTCCAGACCAGCAGTCCCTTTAGCAGTCACGATACTGTCAGCAAAATCCGCAATAGAATTGGTATTCAAGTCAACTGGCATCATATGGATATGATCCAATTTATTTGCCTCAATCAAACTTTCAACACCTCCTTTTTCATTCCACATATAAGAACTGGGATGTGCCTTTACAAAACAATTTATATTAGTATTTTTATTTAGTCGAATTAATGTTTTCTCAAGGAAATCATAATAGTCATTGAATAGGAGTCCCTCACCGACATGTGGAGAATCTGAAAATGCATGGGACATAACCACAACATTTTTCTTTTCAGTATCAATAGTTGGGTAGATCGCTTTCAATTGTTCTATGCTATATTTCTTTTTATTTTTAAAAGCATTTTTTACATCTATTTGATCGACATTACCTGCAAGCCGATCATGAAAATATTTATGCGCATTATTGACATATTCACTCGATTTAAGATTTTGTAAAAAATCATCATAATCTGGCTTAAGAAAGTGCTCTTTGACATTAATTTGAGTACCATAACACTTATAAGCATAAATATCCTTGAGGAATATAACCCCATTGTTATGATGTCTTATCTGACGTGGCAACATGCCAAATTCAGCATATACATTGTGGCTAGTCACAAGATATTTGGGATTGTATTTAGCCAACATAAGTTCGTTATTGTGAAATGTCAAAAATGATCTAAAAATCAATCTCAGATGCTTAAATTGTATTTTTTTTACTGTATATTCATTTGGCCGAAATCGAATTAAAGTATCGTAGATAAGGTCTCCAATATCCACGCCTCGATAGTTCAGATTGATCAATGCCTCTCCAGATCTAGGTCCTAGCATTATTTTTGAAGTAGCTACTATAGCTGGGATAAAGACTTTCGGATGGAAGAACCCACGCCACCAGCAATAAAATTGATTAATATTAAAGGATTGATATATATGACTTACATTACTCCCAGCAATATTAAAGCCGCGAACAAAGACGACAGGCTCAGAGCCTGTTTCTTGCTGTATAGCCTTTGCTATCCTTGCTTTGTCCATAATACTGGCCGGGCAAGCAATAATCCCCTCAACCAGACAAAATGATTTATCATCGGAATTTTTCTGGGTTGTTAATGGTTTTGCCTTCCATAAATTTCTGTTCAACTCCACAAACTTGTTTTCAACAACATCTGGCTGATAGGGTGTAAAATAGCGAAGAATCGCTTTTATTTTAGAAAACATTAAATTTAATTACCCTTGTAATTTCTACATTTAAAAACAAAATTAAAAACAGATGGAAAAAGCAGACTCAGTATCAAGTATAAACATTATTATTGTTAGAGTGAAAAACCATCATCAACGATAATATTTTGACCTGTGACATATCTTGATTGTTCTGAAAGAAGGAAAACAATGGCTCCAGTCATTTCACTAACATCCAGCATCCCCGCTCCATGAGTATTCTTTCTGTATGCTTCACAAAATGCGGCTGGCTGATTGTCGTAAATGCCACCAGGACTAACAGAATTAATTCGGAAGTCACTGTTATTAATATAGGAAACTATATATTTATTCAAATGCAATAATGCTGATT
This sequence comes from Enterobacter sp. WCHEn090032, assembly GCF_003986875.1. Lineage (NCBI taxonomy): Bacteria > Pseudomonadati > Pseudomonadota > Gammaproteobacteria > Enterobacterales > Enterobacteriaceae > Enterobacter > Enterobacter sp. WCHEn090032. The sequence continues at coordinate 44,176 of NZ_RXRN01000021.1, read as the reverse complement.
TGATCGCAGCATATTCTACTGGCATTGTCATTTGTGTATTATCGTAAATATTAAATTTAGGAGCAATAACACCATATATTGACGATATATTGACCATTGAGAGTGGAGATTTAAGACGTAAGAATAGTTTTGCAGCTTGTTGGCTAATTAAAAATGAGCTTCCCAAATGTAAAGATAAATTTTCATTAAAACTAGCGACAGTCACATCAAATAACTTGCTACCATAAGTTTTATTCCTTGGATAGGTAGCATTGACAATCCCGTCAATATTAACGATACGGTTAAAAAAGTCCATGACAGATTGTTCATTAGTAACATCAACCTCAGCATAAGTGAGATTGTTCTCAGAAGAAGTTACTATGCCCTGGGCCTGTAATTTGGTCTTAATGTGATTAATATTTAGATCAACAGCGATAACCTTAGCGCCATTTTCGATACATGCTTTCGTTAAACAAGCCCCTAACAACCCACCGGCACCAAAAACAATAATCTCTTTATTTTTTAGTAACATTTTATTGCTTCTCTTTTTTCATTTTTAAAATGGTTTCAGCCATATAAAAATCATAAATATCATCTATATCCACAGCTCTTTCTTTGGGTACTTCTATCGAAGCGACCACCCCTGAGAATAACCCAACATTATTGAGGATGAATTGTGGTGTAGAAACGTAAACAACCGTAGTGATATCGAATACATGGGGGCAGTCCTGACGTCTAGTCACATCCCCTTCAGGGCTTATAACAAGTTCGTTCATGCCTTCGTGGTTTATCTTAACCATATTAAAATAGGGACTGCGTGATGCTGGCGTTACTGCAATACAAATGTCTGCCTTTGTTTGGACACGTTTTGCAATAGCTCGTTCTACATCTTGCACTTCACGCAGAGGACTTGTCGCAGGAAGGCTGATAAATTGATCAAATTCTCCATAATGCTCATTTACCCAGCCAATTGCGTGTCGCCATGCAAACCATTCAGGACTTTTATCTCCAGACAGGTCATCAGGCCTGTCAATGACAACTACGTCTTTTAATTCTAATGCTTTTTCTTTTATATCTGCATCATCTGTTGAGACGAATACCTTATCGATGGATGGAGACTGTTGAGCAATATCAAGCGCATAATGCAACAACGGTTTACCAAACAATTCTTTAATGTTTTTGCCTGGAAGGCCTTTAGAACCACCGCGAGCGAATATAAATGCATAGTTTTTCATTTTATTCTGCCGTTCCTTTAATCTTATTAATCAATGCTAAAGTTTTAATCGCATCTGCCAAAGTTATACATTGATTATCACGACCATGCACATAATTTTCAAAATCCTTCAGCATATCTAAATACATTTTATTTTTATCATATTGAGGTTCATTATAAACCACGCACTCATCTGATTTATAAATTATCTTAACTTGGTTGTTAATCAGATCCCATTCAATACGTCCATCCGTACCTAAAAATTTGCACTTTCGGAATGCTTTTCTTTGCAGAAAATCAAGATGGATATTAATAATAATGTTATCTTTAGTGAAGGTTACAATGTCAGCAATCTCTTCAGCATCAATGCCTAATGCACCATAATTACGAACTGATGCATGCAGAACATCTAACTCCCCAAAAAGCCAACGCGTATAATCAAATTCATGACTTAACTCGAGGAGTGCTCCACCACCAAGAGTTTTACTCGCTGAGACGCTGTCTTTATAGTTTTTACTTGCGCGCCAGTCTGGAAGGTACTGGCCTATCTCAACAAATGCATTGAATATCGTGCCTGCTTTTTTCTCTTCTAATAGCTTTTTTACAGAAAGTGCAGAGGGTAAATATCGCAAGCAATATCCCACCGCAATGACTGTATTAAAACGCTTTGCAGCATCCAACAGTACTTCTGCGTCAGAGACCGAGACTGCAACTGGCTTCTCAATTAAAACAGGTATACCTGCTTTGATAAAGGGTAAGGCGTGTTCAGTGTGCAGGGGCGCGGGTGATGCGATGATGGCCATATCTACGGCGTTTAAGAGTTCAGGTAAAGCATTCACAACCTGATCGCAATTATCTATTACATTTTGAACTTTACGGCCAGAAGCAGACATCGCATAAACTTTTATACCTGGATAAAGTGATTTAAGATTGCGACGATGCCTATCTGCAATATTACCTAATCCTATTACCGCTGCTGCTTTCATCAATCTAAACCTAAGGTAAAGTAATCAACCTGAGCTTTTTTGAAATCATCCATTCGCCCAATATCCAGCCAGTATTCATGTATTGGAAACATAAGAATGTTTTTGTTGTTATCCATATGCTGTTCAAGCAGAGTTGGCATATCAACACGATGGTTTTTCGGAACAGTTTTAAAAATATTTGGTGAAACTACATAAATACCTGCATTGACAAAAAATCTTTGTATTGGTTTCTCTTCCATTGATATGATTTTATTACCCTCTCCTTTTATGACACCGTAAGGAATTTGGTAGTCGTACTCTCGCACACACATTGTTGCATCCGCTTTGCTTTCAATGTGGAATTTGATCAGACGCTCATAATCGACATTGGTCAAGACGTCCCCGTTAATCATAATTAGAGGATGCTCATTAGATAAATCTTCAGGCAGCAAGCCTAATGCACCACCTGTGCCTAAGGGATTCTCCTCATAAACATAATTAATTTTGGAATCAAAACGCTCACCATCACCAAAATGTTCTTTAATAGTTTCAGGCATATAGTGAGTAGAAATATAGAAATTATTGAATCCAGCCTTAACGAAACTACGAACAACAGTTTCTAATATTGGCTTCCCGCCTATGCACAACATAGGTTTTGGGCAGGTATCAGTTAAAGGTTTCAGCCTTGTTCCAAAACCACCAGCCATAATGAAGACAGGGTTTGGATATTTTTTCTTGTCATTTACTGACTGGATAGTTTCCAGGCCAACAACTTTACCATCATTAAGGATGGGTATAGACAAAATCCCTTTTGCTTTCATCAGTGAATTTAATTCAGCTGAAGAAACGCTACTTGCCGCTGTAATAGGCTGAGTATTCATTACTAACTCGGCTTTTGCTGACAGGTCCAGATTATTCAGCAGTCCTCTTCTGATGTCGCCATCAGTGATAACACCTAACAGCTGGTTATTATTGTCAATAACTAATGCGATGCGTAGAGCCTCACGGTTAATAATTTCTAGAGCTTCACGCAGTGTACTGTCCGGTCGGATCAGCACATTTTTCCAATGCTGCATCATGAATTACCTTTTGTAAGACACTATTTGATTACCGACCTTGCCGGATAACAAATTTGCCCATTTTCTAATGATTGTACCAATACGGCACCTGCCCCCACTATAGAACTATTACCTAGTTTCATTCCTGGAACTATTGTGGAACCCGCGCCAACAAACACTGATTCGCCAGTATTTACCTGTCCACATAGCACCGCACCGGGACCAATAAAACAGTAGTCACCTAAATGACAATCGTGCTCAATAACAGCTCGGGTATTTATTATTGAATGACAACCTATAGTAGACCCTGCGTTTACTATCGCACCGGAAAGAATCTGCACGCCATCTGTTAGAATGGCGTGTGTTGATATCAATGCATCTGGCGCAATAACGCTTGCAAACCGGTATCCATGAGAAACATAGAATTCTGAGACATTCTTTCTGAGTGACGATCGCGGAATCAAACCAATGCCGTTTACTAATTCAATTTCTTCACTTGAATACATGAATATGTCGTCATCTGAGTGAAGTACTCTCATTCCTGCGAAGATAGACCGTTCTGAAACGTCATGTGGGCTCACGACGGCAATAACATTACGCTTATTTGAACGCAGTATATCAAGCAGTACACTGGCATGCCCACCACCGCCTATTAGAACGACAGGTTTGTTATTCAATAATCAAGTCTCCCGGTAAATACTCTTTTGTCGATAGTTTCTCCAGTATATCCCAGTAGCTATAAGGCGACATACCGTTTCCAGGTCTTTTGATCGTAATATTTGTTGATGTGAAAGGTTCGCCCTCACTGATCTTCTTTGCGGCTACCAGACTTTTTCTTGCAACCGACTTGTTTTTTATTTCTGAAACAGTTGGTGTTTTAACTTTGTTTCCTAACGCAACTTCAATCTGCCGGATAGCTTTCACCATTGATGCCAACTCGTCTGGCTCCAGTGAGGCTTTATGATCAGGACCTTCCATGTTTTTGTCTAAGGTGAAATGTTTCTCAACGATCACCGCGCCTCGTGCAACTGCTGCGATAGGAATAGTTATACCTTCACTGTGATCGGAATAACCAGCAGGCAGGTCGAAAGCTTCTCTTAAGGAATCCATTACCCTAAGGTTAATCTCGTTCATTGGCGCAGGATATTCAGTTGTGCAGTGAAGGATAGTTACCTTCTCTTTCAGAGCCTTCTGTCCTTCGAGGCTTGCATATGCACTTTCAAAAGCAGTCGTACAAGGAATATCACTTTCTTTACTGGTATATCCAAAAGCGATCACGCCCAATGCAGCTTCTATTTCAGAAAGTGTGGCCATACCCGTTGATACGATAATGTCACACCCAGTCCTGGCATGCTCAAGCACCAGAGGGGCATTGGTGAGTTCACCCGAAGGTAATTTTAAGCGTTTGATCCCCAGTTCATTGACCAAAAAATTCAGGCTTTCTGAGTCAAAGGCCGTAGAGAGGAATTCTATTCCCAATTTGTTACAATGCTTAATCAATGCATGATGCGTTTCCCAGGACAACTCGAGGCGGCTCAACATGTCTAGCTGCGATTCCTGCCGTCGAGTATTCGCAACCTGATAATCGGCCTGCTTCGCCTGTTCAGTCACAAGGTTTTTCGCTTTGAATGTCTGGAATTTAACAATATCGGCCCCAGCTTTATGAGCAGCATCAACAAGTTCAAAAGCCAGTTTTTCGTCGCCGTTATGATTAACACCGGCTTCAGCAATGATAAGCGTCATAGAGTTTCACTTAATATCGTAAAAGGTCTTACCGGGAACAAAATGCATGGACTTTATCATTTCAATGATTTTTGAACTTGCATCCCCCTGGCCATATGGATTCACAATGTCTTCGTCGCAATTTTTGTAACTGCGCGAGACAGCAACATGTAACGCTTGGGTTATCGATTCTTTCGTCGCGGCACAATTCAATACACTAAGGGCAGCCAATCGACCTTTTTGCCTGTCACCAACGTTCACAGTTGGAACGTCAAACGCAGGAACTTCAATAATCCCGCTGGAGGAGTTACCCACCACAGCGGCAGCGTGCTTCACGGCACTTAGATAACGCACCTGACCCAGCGAGGGAATCGCAAGCACACGCTCAGGTTGTTTAGCCGCGTAGGCTTCCAGCAATGGAATGATCTTTCTCCCACCGTCATCAGCATTGGGATAGGTTAAAATGACCTGATGGTCTGAGAACTCATCAAGTGCAGCTAATACCGCATTAAAACTCGCTTCTGCTGGTTCTTCACCCAGCGTGACAGGATGATACGTCACCAACAGGAATGGCTTTTTAAGCTGAAAATTCAGCGAGTCGCCTAATTCATCTACGGACATAAAATGCCCGCGTTTAAGATGATCCAGCCCTATTGCACCAACATTGACAACACGCGATGGATGTTCACCAAGCTGAATAACGCGTTTCCGGTACACCTCTGTTGAGGTCCCATGTAAATAGCTAAGTTTTGTGATCGCATGTCGGATCGCATCATCGTATGCACCTTCAGTAATTTCGCCACCATGCAGGTGTAAAATTGGTATACGGAGGATCATAGCCGTTTGCGCTGCAGCAAGAGCTTCAAAACGATCCCCTAGTATGACCAAAATATCAGGCTTTAATCTGTTCAATGCATCAGCAAAACCCAACACCCCTATCCCCATACTTTTTGCAGTACCTACTGGTGTATCTGAAGAAAGTAGAATTTCGATCTTTTCATCAATCGAAAAACCGTCCTTCTCGATCTGTTGCCATGTATTTCCAAACTCGGGTGAGAGATGCATACCACTCACGAGAAGCTGAAGCTCCAGCTCGTTGTCGTCCTGAATATCTTTCAATAGCCAGTAGAGCAAGCCATATTCAGCACGCGTACCAGTGAATACCGCTACTTTGAGTTTTGCTGATCCCATTTATGTTAATCCATCGGAGAGCTTGGGATATTGATCAAACGAGCTTCGATCTGTTCAGAATTTTTGAGGTCATCACGCATTGCCTTTTCAAACATTGGCAGGCGATGCATTAATTTCCAGATTGGACGGACCATGACTTTTGCGTCATTCATTTGTGCCAGCATTGCGTCACGCGCATCCAGGTTTTCACATACGACAGCATTCAACCAATAGTTAGATTGCGCATAGTCCGGTTCTTTAACAAAATTGAATTCTGAACCCTTAAAGAATGTTTCATAACGCTGTGCCAAATCGCGCTTCTGTTTCAGGAAAGAATCAAGACGTTCCATCTGTCCACAGCCAAGCGCAGCGTTAAGATTAGGCATTCGATAGTTAAAACCCGGTTCATCGTGATAAAACTCATAAGGATGCGGCACCTTTGCAGTCGTTGTGACATGCTTAGCACGTACACCCGCTTCTGGCGAACGACAGAACACCATACCGCCACCACCGGTGGTAATAATTTTATTGCCATTAAAACTTAGCGCACCATACTGGCCTAGCGTACCCGTATGTTTCCCCTTGTAAAATGATCCCAGACTTTCTGCAGCATCCTCAACAAGAACAATGTGCCACTTCTCACACACCACAATAAGCTCATCAAGCTCAACCGGATGACCGAAGGTATGCATAGGCACCACAGCACGCACAACCTGCCGCGTTTTACGGTGCAGGCAACCTTGTTCTGTTAGCTCAGTATTTGCAGATAACCAGTTCTCAAGCGCGACAGGACAAAGGCCTAAGCTCACCGGGGAAACATCGGTAAACACTGGTTCCGCGCCAAGATGATAAAGAGCATTGCAGGTTGCGACAAAAGTCAATGCCTGGGTGATAACAAGATCGCTCCGCTTAACACCCGCCAGGTAGAGCGCGGCACTCAGCGCGGCCGTTCCGTTAACCGTTGCAACGGCTCGCGCCGTTCCGGTATAAGACTCCATCTTTCGCTCGAAATCATCAACATATTTGCCGACGCTCGATACGAATGTACTGTCTAAAGTATCCAGGACATATTTTTTTTCGTTGCCATTAAATACTGGCGCATGCAAAGGAATAAATTCATCCGTTTTATATATGTCACGAACAAATTCGACAATCATTTTGATATTCATTCGGGGATGCCTTGCTTACATTTTGCTATCGAGATATTTACCTGTTTCTTTATGTCCAAAATCAGGGATCATTTCAAAGAACAGTTTAACTATATCGTCTTTATTCCACTCCAAAGAAGTAATCATCTCTTCGATGCGTTCTTCAAAGTGGGACAATAAAGCTGGGTCATATAACGGTTCATTCTTTATGATACCCAGATTGTTAAAACGCTGCATGTCCAGCGTCTCATTTTCGGTGAAAAACTCCTCAAAATCTTTCTCACCAGTTGTATCACTTGAAGTAAACAAGCACGGCCACTTTCCTTGAGCTGGCAACGTCTTCGCAAGCTCGCGAGCCTCATCTTCATTTTCACAAAGATAAGGCTCGTAGCCACGTTGCTTAAGATAAAGGACAGCAATATCGGCGAAAGAGATGAGGTGTAGTGCTTCACTCAGTTTTGGGAAGAAGATATCGCGATTTTCTCCAAAAATGCATGACATCAGACAGAGCTCACCTGATTCCTGAGGAGTAACAAAATAACGCTTGATATCATTTGGCGCCACCAACGGCTGCTGCTTCTGCAGGCGTTGATTAAACCCGTGCAGAAGAGATCCATCAGAAAAGGCAACGTTCGCGAAACGTGCAGTTGAAATAGCGATTTGCTCACTTTTACGCATCAGGAACATTTCCATAATACGCTTTGAAGCCCCCATCATATTGACTGGGTTCGCGGCCTTGTCGGTCGATACGCAGAAGAATTTTTTAACACCCGAGGCAATAGACTGTTCAATGGTTTTATCAGTGTTGAGGATATTGACCTCAATCATACGCATCAAGGTAAAGGGATCTTTCTCACTTCGAACATGTTTAAGAGCAGATAAATTCAGCACGTAGTCATATTTACCATCAGCTTTGATGAACGCGTCATACTCCACAGATCCGATATCAAGAGCAAAGGTCTGGAAATCACCTTCAATATAACCAAATGAGCTGCGGATATCACGAACCAATTCAACCATATTATTTTCGCTGATATCAACCACGTGTAGCTTTTTTGGGTTACGTTTAAATATTTCTTTGGTAACAGCCTGACCAATTGAACCCGCGCCACCCAGTACCAAAAAACGAGATTCGGAAACAATTCGTTTCAATTCTATTTCATTTCCAGAGACATCTTCACTGAACAATGCTTTATTACGTCCAATGAGTTGGAGAATATTATCCATTTTTTAATCCAGTTGATTGCGAGTTATTACATTAAAAACCGCTGAATCAGAATGACCAGACTCAAGCCGCCTAAATAGATCTCATGATATTTTTATGCACAAAAGGGGATTTTGCGAAAGCATGCGTTTACAAATATGCACGCTACCGCCCCTGGCTTAACAGCTACCAGTGCACTGAACGAGGGTGAAATGTTCCATTTGTTGAAGTCCGACACCGAACTCTACTGGCGCTGGACAACTGCAAAACTGGCGTTAATTGTCGTCCTAAACGACCTCAGAAACAAGCACAAATCGTTACAAATCTGGAGAGATTTGAATCAGATAAATCCATGTTATTATTAGAATTAATAACAAAAAACGGCAGTTATCATTTTGGTTATGTTGCCACATACCCAATGATAACTGCCGTTTACTTAAATCAGTTACGAAATATCAGTCGTTTGCCAGCAGCTTCTCAATCCGGCTTCTGAACTTCGCCCCTTCCTTCAGGTTACGCAGCCCGTAGTTCACAAACGCCTGCATATAGCCCAGCTTCTTACCGCAGTCGTAGCTCTCACCGGTCATCAGCATCGCGTCAACAGACTGCTTCTTCGCCAGCTCGGCAATCGCGTCGGTGAGCTGAATACGGTCCCAGGCACCTGGCTCGGTTTTCTCCAGCTCGGCCCAGATATCCGCGTTCAGAACATAACGGCCAACCGCCATCAGGTCTGAGTCCAGCGTCTGTGGCTGATCCGGTTTTTCGATGAATTCCACAATGCGGCTCACCTGCCCTTCCGTCTCCAGCGCTTCTTTGGTCTGGATAACAGAGTACTCGGAGAGATCGCCTTTCATGCGTTTCGCCAGCACCTGGCTACGACCCGTTTCATTGAAACGCGCCACCATGGCCGCCAGGTTGTAACGCAGCGGATCCGCAGAAGCGGTATCAATAATGATATCCGGCAGAACCACAATGAACGGGTTATCACCCACAACCGGACGCGCACAGAGAATAGAGTGACCCAGACCCAGCGGCTGTGCCTGGCGCACGTTCATTATGGTCACGCCAGGAGGACAAATAGACTGTACTTCCGCCAGCAGCTGGCGTTTGACGCGCTGCTCAAGCAACGCTTCGAGTTCGTAAGAGGTGTCGAAATGGTTTTCTACCGCATTCTTTGAAGAATGGGTAACCAGGACGATTTCTTTGATCCCTGCAGCAACAATCTCGTCGACAATGTACTGAATCATTGGCTTGTCGACGATCGGCAGCATCTCTTTTGGAATGGCTTTTGTGGCTGGCAGCATATGCATGCCCAGGCCTGCTACCGGAATGACTGCTTTCAAATTAATCATTATATCTTCCACCTTAAAATGGTTGACGAATTATAGCTCTTAAACCTGTTTTCGCCAGCATGATTTGCCGTAATTCTCGGGTAATGTTACGCCCTGACCACACTAATTTCTGTAGTTGTAATCTGATTCGATCACAATTTCGTACCAGGAATAGTCTCAAAACTGACGCTTGTCGATTATCTGTGCGGAAGCGCAAAATTCAGCCGTTCGGTATTCACTACCTGCTGATCGACCCGGTCAATATCCACCGAACTTTGTCCTTTCTCATTCACTGCTTTAATGTTCGCCAGTGACAGCAGCGTCTCGTCTCTCGCCATAAATTTCCCCCGCACGTCCTTACGCAGGTCGAAATTGATCTTCAGGGCCGGGCCTACTGCGGCTTCCTGCATCACATTGATATTACGCATAAAAAGATGCTGGGGCTTATTGTGCAGCTCCAGGGTAGCGCGCTGCATCTCAACGTTGGTAATCGCCACAAACGACGTCGCGTTACCGGATGAAATTTGTATTCCGCGCAGCTTATAGGCAAGCTGGCGATTATCGAGATGGATATTGTTGAGTTTGAAGTTCTGCGGAATGGACAAATAATCGCCCTTTATCACCCCATAACCGATTAACATGCCGGCGCTATTGACCATGTCGACATTATCAATAATGAAATTATCACAGCCATAAATCGCTACCGTAGCGTTATCAATTCCCGCCTTTTTACTGAAGTCAGGGGTAATATTTTTGGCCTTTATATTGCGGATAACAAAATGTTTTCCGTTTTCGACGTGCACCAGCTGACGACAGTTGCTGCCAGTGATGTTGGCCACCACGAAGTTCTTAACGGTTTGCTTCTCAGGATAGTCGTTATCGTAGGTACTTCCGGCAAGACCAATGCCAATGCCCCAGTTGATCTTGCCGTTGGTGCAGTTGATGTTGTCGATCACATGGTCGGAAATCAGGATATTGCGGTCGTTGATGGCGACGTTCCACTCGATCGCATCGCCCTGCAGGTGGCTAAATTTGCTGTTGGTGATGCGGGCGCCGTCCACCTGGTTATGGAAACCCTGGCGCAGAATGGCATAGTTGGCCTGGCTCACGCGGATGTTATCAATCACCAGATTGCGCATCACGCTGGGCTTCTTACCGCCGATGTAGATCTGCGTCACCGGACCAAACCCGCTCATCGCGAGTCCTTTGATTGCACAGTCAGAGCCGCGAACGTCCAGGGTGATATTTTCCGTGCGTCCCTCGCCCTCGCCAATAACCTTACTGCCCTCCTGCAGGACAAAGCGGCCCCGTCCGTTGCCGGTTAACGCCCCGCGGATCAGCAGCGTTTTCCCGTCAGGAATGAAAATGCCGGTATTGATGTTTTCGCAGGTCAGCCCTGCGGGGACCACAACCGTATCCCCTTCGGTAAACGCCTGCTTAAAGGCGGCGATCCAGTCGTTGTTATTGTACTGATTAACAGAAACCGTTCTTCCGCCTGCCGCCCGCGCAAGGCGGGAGGAGAGCAGCGGCGTGGCCGCCAGCGCGGAGAGAGAAGAGACAAAAGTGCGTCGGGTAATCTTTTTCAGCATACAACCTCGGCGTTACAACGTTTGCAGCAGGCTCGCTAACTGACGATTAATCACCTGCTGGTTAAAATCTGCCTCGACTTTTTGTCGGGCATTGTGGAGCACGGGCTCCAGCGCCTGCTGGTCGATGTCGCTGAAAGCGGCTAAGCGGTCGGCCAGCGCCATGGCGTTATTTTCCGGCACCAGCCAGCCGGAATAGTCAGACTGGATAAGCTCCGGGATCCCGCTGTGCAGGGTCGATACCACCGGAATGCCGACGGCCATCGCCTCCATTAACGCCACCGGGATGCCTTCCATGTCGCCATCGGTGCCCGTTACGGACGGCAGCAGGAAGACGTCCGCCTCATCGAGCATCGCCTTGACCTCGTGGCTCGGCTTGAAGCCCGGCATCTCGACAACATCTTCAAGCTGATATTGTTCGATAAGCGTGCGCAGACGACGCTCCCACGGGCCAATCCCGAGTATGCGATAGTGGAAATCCACCCCGCGCGCCTTCAGCTGGCGGCAGGCTTCAATCGCCACATGCAGCCCTTTCTTCTCGGTCAGGCGAGCGACGGAGATGATCTGCAGCGGTTTGCCCGGCACCTTCACCGGACGGCGGGTAAAGCGCGTGAGATCCACGCCCATGCGCGAAACGGCAATTTTCTCTCCCGGGCAGCCCATGTTTTTAAGGCGTCCGGCCCACAGTTCGCTGATGGGCAGCATCATGTCGCCGCGGCGGAAAAGCTGCTGATACTCCGGCGTGTAGTGGTTCAGCACTTCACGGCTGGAGATGTCAATGCCATGGAAAATGGTCGCGATTTTCCCGTCGATCACCCCCAGTTCGCGCAGTTTCGCGGCGGTGACCCCCGCCGGGCCAAAGTGGGCGATAAACACATCCGCACGATACGGCTGCGCCGTTTGCCCGCAGATGGCCGACAGGATCAGATTGCGCGACTCCGCGCCATAGCGGGAAATATTCAGCGCTCGCCAGGTCGACGGGCGATGGATCCCGCGTAAGGTCTGGCTGGCCCGGTGGCGCAGTTTGCTCAGCTTCCCGGACGGCTCATCCTGCAGCCAGCGGGTTTTCGCCTCCAGCCCGTACTGGGTATACGCCGCATGGGTGTTTTGGGTATCGCCCTTTTGCAGGGCGATGATCTCCACGTCATATCCCATATCGATAAACGCGGTGATTTGGTTCAGAACAAACGTTTCAGACGACAGCGGAAATTTCAGTAAGAAGAAACCAACCTTCATTTCCCCTCCCGGACGCGATCGAGTACCGATTTCACCATCCCCATCCCCTTCTCGCGCTCGGCTTTCACCGCCACGGCCAGGCGTTCATTAATGGCAGGCAACTGACCCAGCGTGTCCCCGACCATCGCACCGAGCGAGCCATCCAGCAGATGACGAATATCCACGGCCATTTCCGGCATACCGAGCTGCTGCATGATCCCGGCGGACTTGTGCTCATAGTTAATGGCAATCGCCGGCGTACCGAAGTTCATGGAGATAATCGCCGAGTGCAGACGAGTGCCCACCGTCAGGTCGCAGGCGGAGAGCAGCTTGCCCATCTCGAGGTCATTCAGTTCGTCCATCACCACGTGATAGCGGGACGGGTCATTCACCAGGCTGCGCAGGTTGAGCGCCACCATGCGGTCGTCTTTGTTATAGCTGTCGATACCGGTGCAGGTGGAGAGCGCCAGCACCTGATAACCGCTGTCCAGCACGCAGTTCACCACGTCGGCGAACGCTTGCTCATACGCCGCCTGCGTGGTACCTAAACGTTTATCGAAGGGGGCCAGCTCGCGCAGGGTAATCGCGACGGTTTTCTGTTTCGCCGCCACGTCCAGCCAGTGCTGCACCGCGTAGCTCGCCTGGAAGCTCTCTTCCTGATGATCCACCAGCCAGGCGGTGTCCACGCCGTGCTCCACTTTCGAGGTGTCGATCTCGCTGCGCTTCATCATTTCAAGACTGACCGACTCACGCAGGATCAGGGCATCGCAGTGGCCGAAAACGTAGTTTGCCAGTTGGTTAAACTGTTGATCCTGGAACGGCCCCACGCTGTGACCAATCATAAACAGCGGCTTTTTCGCCATGAACGTACAAAGCGCATGTTCAAACTGCGGCACGCCGTACAGATCGACGAAGAACGACCCGCCGACCTGAATAATCGCGTCATAGCCCGACAGCAGACGAACGAAATCGGTAAATCCCTGGGCGATAGCGATGTTGCGCAGCTTGCCGGTATCGGTCACCCGGGAAAGCAGCACCTGGTGCTGGTAGCGACGACGCAGCACTTTCTTTACGCGCCCCATCACGCCCGCGGCGTTGTTATGCTGTTTCATCTGGCTGTAGAGCGGGTCGCCCATTACCGGGCGATTGAGTAACCAGGATGAGCTGACCGGATAACGGCTCATCACGTCCACTTCGGTCTCAGGCTTAAGGGTGTTTATCGCATCCAGTAAACCGCGCAGGATGGCGCTGTCGCCACGGTTGCCGCAGGTATGGTTGCCAAGAATTAATAATTTCATAATGGCCTCTTAAATAACTAGCCTGCGCGAAGCAGCGTTTTCATTTTTTCGTTACGGCAAAACTGGCGCTTCATCTCCACCACCAGCGCATTGCGTGACAGCACAATCATCACGACGAATGCCAGCGCGCCCGCGGCAACCTGCACCGCCAGCAGCGCCGCCAGCGGCAGATGACCGGTCAGGATCATGCCCAGGCCGTAGCTCACCGCCAGGGTCGGCAGGGAGAGATAGAACGGCAGCCACAGGCTCAGGATGTACTGGCGGTAGCTGGAGCCCAGCACCGGCTTGATCATGATGAAGTAGCTCAGCACGGTGTTGACGACCTGCACCAGCAGGAAGCCAAGCGTGACGCCGATGGCGCCCGCCATGTGTCCACCGACGATGATTGCCGGAATAAACAGGAAGGTTTTAAAGACGTTGAACTTAAAGCTGATATCCACGCGCGCTTTTGCCATCAGCAGAGAACCGATCGGATTCCCCACGGAGCGCAGCAGCCCCACCACGCACAGCAGCTGCAGGATCGGGATAATGCCGTTCCATTTTTCACCAAACACCAGCGGCACGAAATTGCTGGAAACCACCATCAGCCCGAGCAAAACCGGGAAGTTGATAATCCCGACCACGGAGAGCAGCTTGTAGAAATTGACCCGCAGCTTCTCGGTGTCGTCCTGAATCTTGGCGAACGCCGGGAACAGCACGCGGGTAATAATCGGGTTCAGCTTCATCGGCGGGACGACCGCAACGTTGTAGGCCAGGTTGTAGCCCCCCGCGACGCTCGCCCCGAGAATACGGGCCAGCACCAGCGTGGAGAGATTGGTGTTCACATAGTTAATGATGCTGTCCGCCGTCAGCCATGCGCCAAAACGCAGGTTGGAGGAGACGGACGCCAGTGAAAAATGCAGCCCCGGACGGTAAATCTTGCGGCCAAAATAGCCGAACAGCAGCGTGCGCACGGCAGAGTTAACCAGATACCCCAGAATGGCGGTCATGGCCAGCGGCCAGAAATGGGCGCTCACTACGGTGAAGGTAAAGCCCGCCAGCACGGCGCTGGTCTCGATCATGCCGATTTTGTTGAACTCCAGCTCTTTCTGCATCAGCGCGCGGAACTGCTGCCCGTGGGGGATCACCACGAAAGCAAACGACAGCGTACGCATCAGCGGTGCCAGATCCGGGTTGTGCAGCACGCTGGCGATGGTATCGCTCAGCAGGAACACCAGCACAAACACGAAAATCCCCAGCCCGACGTTCAGCCAGTAGAGCGTGGTCAGCTCCAGATGGCTAATCTCTTTGCGCTGGATAATCGAATTGGCGATACCAAAATCAGACAGCGTATCGGCCAGCGCGATAATCACCAGCGAAACGGTCAGCAGGCCGAACTGGTGGTTATCGATAATGCGCGCCAGCACGGTCATCTGCACCAGGCCGAGGCCAATGATGACGATGGTCGCCATCGCTGACCACTTGGCGCCGCTGATGGTTTTTTCACGTAAGCTCATCTTAGTACGCCGCTTTGTTCACGAAACCTTTAAAGATGGTCAGAAAAACGATCTTGATATCAAACCAGAGGCTCCACTCACGGATGTACTCCAGGTCGAATTCAATGCGTTTTTCCATTTTTTCCAGCGTGTCGGTTTCACCGCGCCAGCCGTTGATCTGCGCCCAACCGGTGATGCCTGGCTTCACCTTATGGCGCAGCATGTAGCCTTCAATCAGCGAGCGGTACTGTTCGTTGTGGGCAACCGCATGGGGACGAGGTCCGACAATCGACATGCCGCCGGTAAAGACGTTGATAAACTGCGGGAGTTCATCCAGCGAGGTACGGCGCAGGAAGTTCCCCACGCGGGTCACGCGCGGATCGTTCTGCGTGGCCTGGGTCACCACTTTGTCGTTTTCCATCACCTTCATGGAGCGGAATTTCCACACCATAATGGGCTTACCGTCCATGCCGTAGCGGGTCTGGCGGAAGATAACCGGACCGGGAGAGCTCAGCTTCACCGCCAGGGCAATGCAGCACAGCACCGGGGAGATCAGCAGGAGGATCAGTGAAGAGAGCACGATATCTTCCAGACGCTTCAGCACGCGGTTAATCCCTGACAGCGGCGTGTCGTACAGCGGTACCACCGGCACGCCGTTCACCTCTTCAATGCGGGAGTGAAGGATGTTGAAGGTAAACACATCCGGGATCAGGATCACCGAGCAGGTGGTATCCGCCAGCTCGCGCATCAGTTGCTTAATGCGGGATTCGTCTTTCATCTGCATGGCGATGTAAACGTTGTGAATTTTGCCCGCTTTGGCATCGTCAATCAGCTGTTCGTAGTTGCCCGCCCAGTCCGCAGGCACGCCGCCCGGCTTCGCGTCGTGATAAATCCCGACCACTTCAAACCCTAACCACGGCTCTTTGCGGAAGCTGTCGAGCAGCACCTGCCCGACCGGCAAATCCCCTGCTACGGCAACGAAGCGACGGTTATAGCCCCGGTTACGCAGCCAGCCCGCGCCGAAGCGGATCAGGGAGCGACAAACCACCATGCCGACGCTGGTCACCAGATACCAGCAGAGATAGGTCACCAGACGATTATCAAAATCATGGCTGAACGCCACCAGGCCCGCGCTGAAGATCAGGCTTAAGGTCCAGTTCTGCAGCAACAGCATCAGTTCGGTGGTCATTTTGACGCCACGCCACGAACGATAGAAATCCGTCATCCCGCCGATCATCTGAAACACAACCAGCGCAATCAGTGCCATCAGCAGATGCATGTATAAGAACGATTGCCCGCTGATCCGACACACCGCCCACAATCCACCGACCATGATGGTGATATCAGAAAAACGCTGCACCATAGAGATTAACGATGCATTCGTTCTCGCTCGTTCGCGTTTTTTTAGATTCGTCATCGTTGTTCCTTTATTCAACCCACACTTCCCCCCTCACCCCGGCCCTCTCCCCAAAGGGGAGAGGGTGTTCAAGTTCCCTCTTCCCTTTGGGGAGAGGGTTAGGGTGAGGGGTAAGGTTTCGTATTACTGATTCAACAGCGCCAGAATGTCCTTCGTTCGGGCTTCCATCAGCGCGGTGTCGGCGCGGGATTCCACGTTCAGGCGCACCACCGGCTCGGTATTGGACGAGCGCAGGTTAAAGCGCCACTGCGGGAACGCCATGCTGATGCCGTCGGTACGGTCAATTTCCAGCGCGTGAATGGCAAAGTGCTGCTCCACGCGGGCAATGGCCTCGGCAGGCTGCGCCAGCTTGCTGTTGATCTCTCCGCTCGCCGGGAACGCGGCCATACGGTCGCGTACCAGCTCGCCGAGGGTTTTCCCCTTCAGGCACAGTAGCTCGGTCACCAGCAGCCATGGGATCATCCCGCTGTCGCAGTAGGCGAAATCACGGAAGTAGTGGTGGGCGCTCATCTCGCCGCCGTAGATGGCGTCTTCTTCGCGCATGCGTTCTTTAATAAAGGCGTGGCCGGTTTTGGACATCACCGGCGTGCCGCCTGCGGCAGAGACCACGTCCACGGTATTCCAGGACAGACGCGGGTCATGAATGATTTTCGCGCCAGGGTTTTTCTCAAGGAACGCTTCCGCCAGCAGGCCGACAATGTAGTAGCCTTCGATGAACTGGCCTTTCTCGTCGAACAGGAAGCAGCGGTCGAAATCGCCGTCAAAGGCGATGCCCATATCTGCGCCATGCTCAATGACCGCGTTACGGGTGTCGTCGCGGCACTCCGGCAGCAGCGGGTTAGGAATACCGTTCGGGAAGTTGCCATCCGGTGTGTTGTGGACTTTCACGAACGTCACCGGCACGTTAAGCGCTTTAAAGCGGGCTTCCAGGGCATCCACCACCGGGCCGGCCGCGCCGTTACCGGAGTTAATCACCAGCTTCAGCGGCTTCAGGTTTGCCACGTTGATGTAGCCCAGCAGGTGGTCGATGTACTCTTTCTGCAGGTTGATTTTTTTGTAGCTACCGCGCTTCGCCTCGTTCACCGGCGGGAAATCGTTAGCTTCCGCCAGACGCTGCACGTCGCGCAGTCCGGTGTCGCCGCTGATGGGACGCGCACCCTTGCGTACCAGCTTCATGCCGTTGTAATCCATCGGGTTATGGCTGGCGGTGACTTCGATCCCGCCGTCCACGCCGAGGTGGAAGGTGGCAAAATAGATCTCTTCGGTCCCGGACAGGCCGATGTCCAGCACGTCCACCCCCGCGTCCTGCAGCCCTTTCGCCAGGGCCAGCTTCAGGGATTCACTGGTCAGACGCACGTCGCCGCCCAGCACGATGGTTTTTGGCTTCAGATATTCGCCGTACGCGCGGCCAATGCGCCACGCAATGTCTTCATTCAGCTCTTCGCCCAGCTTGCCGCGAATATCGTAGGCTTTAAAACAGGTTAACTTTTCCATGATGACCCCTTTTTCAGGCAACAGTTGGCCCGCCCGATTAACAGGCAAAATTGTTTTTATTCATTCGTAGGCCGGATAAGCGAAGCGCCATCCGGCGTTAAAGACGGTGCTAGACCCGGCCGTAGCGGTCCTGGAAGCGCACGATATCGTCCTCTTCCAGATACGAGCCGGAGCGCACCTCAATTAAGTCGAGAGGAATTTTCCCCGGGTTCTCCAGACAGTGCGTCGCCCCCAGCGGAATATAGATGGACTCATTTTCGCCCAGCAGTTTCACTTCACCGTCGATGGTGACTTTCGCCGTACCTGCCACCACCACCCAGTGCTCCGCGCGGTGGTGGTGCATCTGCACCGACAACCCCTCGCCCGGTTTCACGGTGATGCGCTTCACCTGATAACGCTCGCCCGCATCGATGGAGTCGTATTTGCCCCACGGACGGTACACTTCGCGGTGGATGTGGTGCTCGTGTCGGCCATCCGCCTTGATCTTCTCAACCACTTTTTTAACGTCCTGCACGGCGTTACGGTCGGCAATCAGCACGGCGTCTTTCGTCTGGACCACCACCAGATCTTTCACCCCGACCGTAGTGACCAGGCCGGATTCGGCGTAGACGTAGCTGTTCTCGGTTTTGTGGCTAATTACATCACCGTGATGGACGTTACCCTCCGGGGTATGGGCGCTGATCTCCCACAGAGAGGACCAGGAGCCCACATCGCTCCAGCCCGCATCCATCGGCACCACCACGGCGTCTGCCGTGCGCTCCATCACCGCGTAGTCAATAGACTCTTCCGGGCAGGCGAGGAAAGCCGCTTCATCGACGCGGATAAAATCGAGATCCGGATCCACCACGTTCATGGCTTTTTCGCAGGCGCTCAGGATATCCGGACGGTATTTCTGCAACTCTTCCAGATAGCGACCGGCGCGGAACAGGAACATGCCGCTGTTCCAGTAATATTCCCCGCTGGCGACGTAGGCCTGCGCGGTTTCCAGATTCGGTTTCTCAACGAACTGCGCCACGTCAAACGCCACGCTGTCGCCTTCGCCCGGCGTTACGTTGCCGCGACGAATATAGCCATAGCCGGTTTCCGGCAGATCCGGCACGATGCCGAAGGTCACCAGTTTGCCGCTTTCCGCGTAAGGAATGGCCGCGCGAACCGCGTCGCGGAAGGCCTCTTCCTGCTGAATAACATGGTCTGCCGCCAGCACCAGCACCAGCGGATCACAATCCGGGCTGCTGCGTTTTGCCGCCAGCGCCGCCAGGGCGATCGCGGGTGCGGTGTTGCGTCCGGCAGGCTCCAGAATGATATTTTCTGTGAGTTTGTTCAGCTGGCGCAGCTGCTCGGCAACAATAAAACGGTGCTGTTCGTTACAAATCACCACCGGGCTTTCACACTCCACGCCCTGCAGACGGTTTACCGTCGTCTGCAGCATGGTGAGATCCCCTTTCAGGCAGAGGAACTGTTTTGGATAGAGCACGCGGGACAGCGGCCACAACCGGCTACCAGAGCCACCAGCCATCACAACCGGATACAAAGTGGTTTGACTCATGATTTATCCCCGTATATCTGCAATAAATTGGCTCAGCACGTTCTCTTTATCGAGCGTGCGTTCGGCATATTCACGTGCCACCGTGTTTACTTTTGGCATGGCAAGTGCCTGTTCAATGCCGGAGACCAGCGCCGGGACCGATTCCGGCTCCACGCACACCGCAATCCCCGGGTAGCTGTCACACAGCTGGCCTAATTCGGTTTCGGCTTCGGCCGTAATCACTGCGTTACCGCCCACTGCCAGAATGTTGGTCAGCTTGGACGGCAGCACCGCATCCGCCGCGCCGCGTTTTTGCACCACCAGATGGCAGTCGCCCATCTTCAGCAGCGCAGGCAGTGCCTCGTAGGACTGAAGCGGGAAGAACTTCACGTTGGACAGGCCGCGCTCGCTCGCCATCTTCTCCAGCCGCGCTTTCCCACCGCCCTGCCCGACAATCACAAACATCCATGGATGCTGGCTCAGCTGCTGAGCCGCTTCAATCACGTTCTCCAGCCCCTGCTTTTCGCCGATGTTGCCTGAGTAAAGAATGATTTTTTGATCATCAGGCAAACCGAGCTCTGCACGTAACGTCTGGGCGTCTTGCTCAGTCACGTCGCGAAAACGCGCCACTTCGGACCAGTTCGGGAAGAAGATCACCTTCTGGGCCGGGACGCCCTTCTCCTGCGCCTTGTTCATCATTGAGCGCGAAATGGTCGAGACATAATCGACGTTATGCAGGCCGCTGCGCTCAAACGCGCTGGCGAGCTTCGCCACCTTGCCGCCTTTGCTTTTGCCTGCCATCCCCAGGCCCAGCATGGCGTCGACTTCATAATCCTGAATGTGCAGCAGGGTGCGGGCGCCGGAGAGTTTGCCCAGCAGGCGCATGCCCGGCGTGCAAAACAGCGTCGGCACCACGCCGATGATGCGATCCGGCTTCCAGCGACGCTGCGCCATCAGCGGGAAGAAGCTGCTCAGCGCAAAGCTGCCGAGATGAATCAGCCGTTTCAGCGTCGAGGGCTGCTTTGGCACATACAGCGGACAGCGCCAGACGGTCGCCGCGCCCTCTTCGCGACGGTAGCGCCAGCTTGAGTAGCGCTCCCCCACTTTCCATTCCGGGTAGTACGGCGGCGCGGTAATGACCCGCACGTCATGTCCCTGGCTCGCCATCCACTCGACCATCTCGCCGGTATATTTCCCGATACCGGTCAGCTCCGGCGAGTAGTTGATTCCATACACCAATATTTTCATAAGCCCGGCACCTCAGACTGACGATCGGCAAGGAAATAGGCACGGCTGTTGTCGTGCACATTGTCGCTCGCCAGCAGCGCCTCTGGCGTCTGCCAGCGGTAGTCGTCATGCTGAGAATCAGGCAGACGCAGGTCTGCCTCACTCACCTTCAGGCGGAACCCCAGCACGATGTAGTGCGTGGAGAACCCGGTACCTGAAAAGTTATCGTCATAGAAGTGCTGCCAGACCCCGTAAAACTGGCCCGCTGCCATCGGCAGCTTCAGGCCCAGTTCCGCCAGAGTGAGACGCTCAAACGCATCGCTCAACGTCTCATCCTTCTGCACGCGCCCGCCGGGCACGAACCAGAAGCCCTGTGCAGGACGGTTGGTTCGTTTCCCCAGCAAGAACTCGCCGCGTTCGTTTTCCACGATCAAATCAATTGAGATGAGCGGAGTGGAACGCACCACCGTGGCAAAATCTTCCTGACTTAAAAACATCATTACCCCCGGAAGCGATGCTGGTTTTCCAGGAACCACTGGTAGGTACTGGCCAGCCCCTGCTCCAGTGACACCTCGTGATACCAGCCCAGCTGATGCAGTCGGGTCACGTCCAGCAGTTTGCGCGGCGTGCCGTCCGGCTTGGTGGCGTCAAACACCACGCGGCCTTTGTAGCCCACCACCTGCGCGATGGTTTGCGCCAGCTCGCGAATGGTGCAGTCCACGCCGGTGCCCACGTTGATATGCGACAGCATCGGCTCGGTGTTCTCCTGCCACACTTCGCGATCCAGCTCCATCACGTGAATGCTGGCGGCAGCCATGTCGTCCACGTGCAGGAATTCCCGCATCGGCGTGCCGCTGCCCCACACCACCACGTCCGGTGCGTTCTCGGCGGTCGCCTCGTGGAAACGACGCAGCAGCGCCGGGATCACGTGCGAGTTGCTCGGGTGGAAGTTGTCGTGCGGTCCGTACAGGTTGGTCGGCATCACCGAACGATAGTCACGGTTGTACTGACGGTTGTAGGACTCGCACAGCTTGATCCCGGCAATCTTGGCAATCGCGTAAGGCTCGTTGGTCGCTTCCAGGGTACCCTGCAGCAGCTCGCTTTCGGCGATCGGCTGCTTCGCCATTTTCGGGTAAATACAGGATGAGCCGAGGAACAGCAGCTTATTCACGTTGTGCAGATGCGCCGCGTGAATGATGTTGCTCTCAATCATCATGTTTTCGTAGATGAAATCCGCCGGGTAGGTGTTGTTGGCAACAATGCCACCCACCTTCGCCGCCGCCAGATACACCTGGTCAATGCGTTCGCTGGCAAAGAAGTCCTGTACCGCACGGCTGTCGAGCAGGTTCAGCTCGTCACGCGTGCGGACAATCACCTCGACGTCACCGCGCTGTTCCAGCTGTCGAACAATCGCGGAACCCACCATTCCGCGATGACCGGCGACAAAAATACGTTGTTTTGTCATTCTCAGGACTCCAGCGCGATGGCAACCTCGTAGCCATGAGACTTGAGCAGAGAGTGTTTTTTCGCTGCTTCAAGATCTTTGGCCACCATCTCAGAGACCATCTCCTGCAGAGTGGTTTCTGGTTTCCAGCCCAGTTTCTCGTGCGCTTTGGTTGGGTCGCCCAGCAGGGTTTCCACTTCAGCAGGACGGAAGTAGCGCGGGTCAACCTGGACAATTACGTCGCCTGGCTTCACGCCCGGCGCGTCGTGACCGGTCACGGACACCACGATGCCCTTCTCTTCCACGCCGGTACCTTCAAAGCGCAGTTTGATACCCAGCTGCGCGGCAGCCATTTCCACGAACTGACGTACGGAGTACTGCACGCCGGTGGCAATCACGAAGTCTTCCGGTTGGTCCTGCTGCAGCATCATCCACTGCATTTTCACGTAGTCTTTGGCATGGCCCCAGTCACGCAGGGAGTCCATGTTGCCGAGGTGCAGGCATGATTCCAGACCCTGCGCGATGTTGGCGATAGCGCGGGTGATTTTACGGGTCACGAAGGTTTCGCCGCGGCGCGGTGATTCGTGGTTGAACAGAATGCCGTTACAGGCGTACATGCCGTAGGATTCACGGTAGTTCACGGTGATCCAGTAGGCGTACAGTTTTGCTACCGCGTACGGAGAACGTGGGTAGAACGGCGTGGTCTCTTTCTGCGGGATTTCCTGCACCAGGCCGTACAGCTCAGAGGTGGATGCCTGGTAGAAACGGGTTTTCTTCTCCAGACCCAGGAAGCGAATGGCTTCCAGCAGACGCAGGGTACCCATGGCGTCCACGTCAGCGGTGTATTCCGGGGATTCGAAGGAGACCGC
Organism: Enterobacter sp. WCHEn090032; assembly: GCF_003986875.1. Taxonomy (NCBI): domain Bacteria; kingdom Pseudomonadati; phylum Pseudomonadota; class Gammaproteobacteria; order Enterobacterales; family Enterobacteriaceae; genus Enterobacter; species Enterobacter sp. WCHEn090032. The sequence goes on along the minus strand of NZ_RXRN01000021.1, from coordinate 20,836 downwards.
AACGTGGCTCATCGCGCCCAGGTTGTAGACTTCATCCGGCTGCACTTCCTGCAGGATACGGGTCAGGTTGGAGGTATCGGTCAGGTCGCCGTAGTGCAGGTGGAATTTCGGGTTCGCCGCGTGCGGATCCTGGTAAATATGATCGACACGTTCGGTGTTGAAAGAAGATGCACGACGTTTAATACCGTGTACTTCATAACCTTTTTCCAGCAGTAACTCTGCCAGGTAAGAACCATCCTGCCCGGTAACGCCGGTGATGAGAGCGACTTTAGACATGTTTATATTCCTCTGTACTTATCAAAGTTTTTCAGTTTCAACGCGTTCGCGTATCACCACTGCGGGGTTGCCACGGCAAACTGTATTTGCCGGTAGCGATTTAAAAACGCTGCTGCGGGCACCGACTACCGTGCCATCACCAACAGAAACACCCGGTGCAACAAAAACATCCGTTGCCAGCCAGCATTTTTCGCCAATCACAACAGGCGAAGCGGTAATATCAAAATGCTGACTCATAAAGTCATGGCTGCCGGTGCACAAATAACATTTCTGTGACACCACCGAATGCGCGCCAATCGTAATCTCGCCCAGGGTATATAACACCGCGTCATCCCCTACCCATGCGTAATCCCCGAGCGTTAATTTCCAGGGGTAGGTAATTTTTACCGAAGGCCGAATGACTACGTTTTTTCCGATTTTTGCGCCAAACAGGCGCAATAAAAATGCTCGCCAGCGGTACAATATTTGCGGTGACCAGGCAAATAACGTTGCCTGAACGGCCCACCACAGTTGCACTTTAATACCGCTCCCGCCCCGAAAACCTTTCGGCACGGAGAAACCGCTCAGATCCTGCATAGCGTTTCCTTATATTCAGGCTTTGTTATATAAGGTTTTCGTTTTACCTGTCGTACGCAGGCGTAATAAATAAGATAATTCCGCCCAGAACCCCGGCACGCGTAATATTTTACGCTGCACGTTTTTGGCATCCTGGCACAATTCCAGATTATTAGACGTTGACACGCCGCCCATTGAAAATTCCGACACCAGACCTTTCAGGCGACGGAACGGGTAGCCGGATTTATACAGACTGGCGGCCAGCGCATAATCCGAAGAGACTTTATATTGCAAATCGTAAGGCTGTTTTTTCAGACCCTTAACCGGGAAGAAAATGGCCTGATGGCTGGCTGGCAAGCTGTGGTAGATATACCAGCCTGGCTTCGCGCTCCGGCATATTTTATGTCCGTCGCCAAAATCGAGCAGCGCGTCGCCAATATACATGGCATCCTCTTTCTGGCGCGCCAGCTGACGGGCAAACAGCGCTACATCGTCATGGAAAACATCACCGGAATTGAGGAAGATGGCATAGCGCCCTTGCGCCATGTTGATGCCTTTGTTCATTGCATCGTAGATGCCTTTATCTTTCTCGCTGACGTAGCGTAAGTTGAACTCACCGTTGAGTTTTTCGAGAAACTCTGCCGTGCCATCGTTCGAGCCACCGTCGACCACAATCCACTCAAAGGTGAGGCTTGGGTCGCGCGCCAGGTTACGCAGCGAGCGCCAGGTTTTTACCACCCCTTCGTAATTACGAAAAGCGACAGTAATGACGCTAAGAAACATAAGACCACCTCGTCATGAATTCGTAATATTAAGCGCTTTACGCAAAATAAACGGACAAACAATTAAGAACGCATATTCCGGGCTAAATATTGACCCGGTAAAAAACAGCGACACCGGTGTGAACAGATAAAGCTGCACGCGAAAGTTCTGGTTATCCCCAAACGCGTTAATCATCATTTTGAAAACTTTAAACAGATACCACAGCGTCAACAGTACGGCGAACCACGAAAAATAAATAATTAACAGATACAGACCATTGTCTATGGTTTTACCGACATCCGCACCGTTAAAGATTCCGAATGATGCAACATATTCGTAAAGTGAGCCGAATCTTACTACGCCATCAATATGGGTTAAGGAATAACCCACCATCACCAGTGGACCAATAATGCGATAATAGGACGAAGACCCTTCCGTTCCCAAGTCACCCAGACGTTCTGAGATGTACGGGAATGCAAATATCACGCCTACCAAAAATACCGTCAGGGAGATAATCGCCAGCGGCAGTTTTTTCTTAATCGCCTCTTTGTTCAGGTACTGGAACGCCCACTCCAGCAGGTAAAACAGGATAAATGTCATTACCCCTGAGAACGATCCAGACAGAACAATTCCTGCAAGAATCATAGCATCGGTCTTAGGCGTTTTGATACCAAACTGTTTGATGCTGAGCCAAATTGAGATTAATGCCAGAGCAAAAAAAGCCGGTTCAAAATAGAGCGCGGTGGTACGTTTCCCGCCAAACTTAATGAAGTTCAATACATAGCTGTTGCTGTAAATGAGATATTTCGAAATTATCTCCATCAGGCTGCTGCCACCGGTGAGAATAATTTGCGCCATCTCCATGGCAGCAAGCATAACAATTAACGCAACGGCAATATAAAAGAACCTAAGGATTTTCCGATAATTGTGCGGAGAAATAGTTTTAAACCGAATACTCCAGACCATACCGATAATAATGACAATATAAACAAACAGCATGGTCGAGGTGACGTATTTACTGGCATCCAGCGACTGGCCAAAGATGTAGTTAAACAGCGTCAGGCCCGTGCCCAACCCTAAGGCAATCATCAGCTTCTTCAGATTGATTTTATCGACATACAACAGAAGCAGAACGGGCAAGAAGGTGACGATGGTTATCGGGAAGCTTTCGCCGAGCTGGGCAATCTTGACGTTGACCAGCAGGTAGATCAGCGGCAGCAGCAGATAACTACAGATTCTGATAGAACGAGACATACTCCTCCAGCATCTGTTGTCCGCTGTACGCCTTGCGGCTGCGGTTGCGGAACGATTCCAGGTCAGTGCCAAAAACAGTCCGGGCAATCTGCGCCTTCGGCAATTGAACCAGCGGCAAAATTTCCTGTTCCGCGAAGGTTTTCCCGCCGGATTTCTCCAGCACTTCTCGCGCCGCGTCGCTGTGGGTGGCAAGTACCGGTACACCAATGGAGAGCGCTTCACAGAGGATCAGCGGATAGTTATCCACGCGGGAGCTGAACACCAGCGCATCCATTTCATTCAGCGCGCTCATCAGTTTGCGTTTGTCGGTTTCAAACCCGTGGTTCACCACGTTGGCCCCTTCGAACGGCGAGAATTTGCCGAAGGTGTGCAGTTCAATTTTGTCACCCAGCGCCATCATGTCGCGCACCAGCTGCTGGTTGGTTTTGCCGTCGTAGCGCAGGTCATGGGCAACGATAGCGATTTTCGGTTTGCCTGTGGTTTCCGCCACCGGCGTCAGTTCGGCAAGAATGGCCTCCGTCGCCACGTCGATGCCGTTGTTGATAATCTGGCAGCGCCCTGCCCCGTACAGGCTGTTGAAGGCATCGGCCACGTGCTGGCTCGGGGAGATAAACGTACAGCCGAGCGAGAGCATGTCGCGAAACAGCTGACGCTTTCCTTCCACCAGCTGGTGGGCGCGGTCCACTTTCACCGGCGGGTAGTTGCTCAGGGTCGGGCATTTCTGACAGTTATTTTTCCAGCCTTCACAGCCGTCGGTAAACGCGCAGCGGCCGGTCACGCTCCAGTGATCGTGCAGCGTCCAGACAAAGCGGGTATCAGGCTTGTGGGCCTTCACCTTCTGGCAAAACGCCACCACCTCTTCCAGATTCAGCCAGTAGCTGTGCAGCACGTGAAAATGGAGAACAACCGGGCCGGTGGTGCGCGTCACCGTGCGATAGATGGAATTCAGGTTGCCAAACAGATCGCGGTTAAACAGACGGAACAGCGCAATGTTGGCAATCGACGTCAGGCGCGGCGTGTGCTTCTGCACCTGCGGGAAGTTATCGTGACTAACGCTTTTCTTGCCGCCTTTGCCATAGCCGTAAATAAACCGGGACTGAAGTCCTTTTTGCAGGGCGCGCTGATGCAGATCCAGCGCCACGCCTGCTGCTCCGCCTTCTGCGAGGCGTACGTTAAATTGCAGAATGTTCATTTAATCACCTTCACGCGGGCTTTTTCTCCCACCACCAGCGCGTTATCCGGAATGCTGTCCAGCACCACGCTGCCAGCACCAATCGTGACGTTGTTACCAATCGTGATGTCACCAATGATCACTACGTTCGCGCCCAGCTCAACGTTATTGCCGATGACCGGGCAGGCCAGGCTGTCTGGCCCGCGGTTGCCAATGGTGACCGCATGACGAATGGTGAAATCATCCCCGGCGACCACAAACTTGTTGATCACCACCGCATAGCCGTGGTGGATGGTGAAGCGGCGGCCAATGGTGGCAGCAGCCTGAATCTCATAGCCAAAAAAGCATTCCGTGATGATGCGGTACAACACCAGAACCGGTGCCGCCCAGAGATTGTTCAGCACGTTTTTCTTGCGCCACACCGAGCAGAAATGGGCGATGCGGTACGCCAGAACCATGCAGCACGGGCGCAGGCTCCAGCTGTTTGCGCGGCAATCTTCCAGAAACATTATTTCCCCCGAAGTCCATCAGCCAGGCGCTTGCCGTTACGTACGGAAAGCAGCGTCAGCAGCGTGCGCCAGTTCATGCGCTTATTGCGGATCTGATAGAGGGTAAAGAGCTGATATTTACGGCTGGCACGGTCAAACTTGTCCTTGTGCTTGCGGTAAAAATGGAAGTAGCCAGAGAATTTCTTCGGCGAGGAGGTGATTTGCATCTCCCCGTGGTTGATGTGCAGGATCTGCGTGGCCTCTTCCACTTTCCACGGCTCGCCATACTCCACCACCATGCGCAGGAAGATGTCGTAATCCTGCGCGGCCTTCAGTTCGGTATCGAACAGGCACTCTTTAAAGCGCCACGCCCAGGTAAAGACCTGATTACCGATAATGTTGCGCTTGTAGAACAGGCGACGGGAATACGGTGATTTCGGATACAGCGGAAGACTGGCCGGCTGCGAGTACACCTCGCCCTGGCAGACATAGTCGTTGGCATACAGGAATGCGTGCGTGACCAGCTGTTCTTTGTGCGAGAGGAAGACAGACAGGCGGTTTGGTGTCCATTCGTCATCGTCGTCGATCCCGGTCAGATACTGCCCTTTGGCCTGCATAATCGCCTGATTACGCACCGCGCAGGCACCGGAGTTAATCGCGTTGTGCGTATAGACCACCCGCGGATCGTTGAGGTCAGTTACAAATTTTTGCAGCTGTTCATACGAGGAGGAACAGTCATCCACGATGATCAGTTCCCAGTTTTCATAATCCTGACGTAGTACCGACTTAATTGCGCGGATCGCCAGCTGCTGACGATTCCATGTCGGCATATAAATTGAAATCAAAGGGCTATATGTACTCATCATTTCCCCTTACCCCTCACCCCGGCCCTCTCCCCGGAGGGGAGAGGGAGAAAAACTGCACCGAGCCGTCCCCTCTCCCCTCCGGGGAGAGGGTTAGGGTGAGGGGGGTTGTGTTTATATTTTTTGCTTATTTACTGTCAGACTTATATTCGTACTCGTAATACCCATAATCCTGATACCCGCTCGCGCGGCGGAAGATGGAGTTCAGGATCACCCCTTTCACCTCAATACCGTTTTGTTCGAAGCGGCTCAGGCTGGTTTCCACCTCTTTCAGGGTGTTCACCGCATAGCGCGCTACCATCAGGGTGGTCCCCGCCAGGCGCCCTACCACGGCGGCATCGGTTACGGCCAGAATTGGCGGCGTATCGATCAGCACCAGGTCATAGTTTTTGCTCGCCCACTCCACCAGCTCGGTGAACCGTTCGCTCATCAGCAGTTCAGAGGGGTTTGGCGGCACCTGACCACGCGGGATGAGATCGAATTTCGGGATGGTGGTCGGTTTCGCGCTCTGGCTAATGTCACCTTTACCAAGCAGGATCTCCGACAGACCGTTGACGTTATTGGTACCCAGCAGCTCGTGGGTATAGCCCTTACGCATATCGCAGTCGATCAGCAGCACACGCTTGTTGGTCTGGCTGACCACCGCCGCCAGGTTGGCGCAGACAAAGGTTTTGCCGATTGACGGGCTGACGCCGGTCAGCATCAGAACGTTGTTTTTGGCCTGCATCATGGCGAAGTGCAGGCTGGTACGCAGGCTACGTATCGCTTCGATGGCGAGGTCGGTTGGGTTACCCACCGCCAGCAGCTGGCTCTGCTTGTAACGCTTGACGCCTTTGATGGTTTTGACGCTGTCGCGGGATTTTTGCCACTCCGACAGCGGAATGCTGGCATAGACGTTGATACCGCTCTCTTCCAGCACCTGCGTGCTTTCGATGCCGCGGTTGAACAGCGAGCGCAGCAGCACACCCACGATGGAAAGCATCAGGCCGAGAATAATGCTGCCGAGAATGATCAGCGCTTTTTTCGGCTTCAGCACGCCAGGCTGGGTGATCGCCGGGTCGACGATGCGCACGTCACCGACGGTACTGGCCTCGGTGATTTTCAGCTCCTGCTGTTTATTCAGCAGCTGCATGTAAACCTGCTGGCCGGACTCCACGTCACGGGTCAGACGTACAATTTCCTGCTGGGTTTTCGGCATCGCGGTGACGCGGTCATTGAGCTTCGCCTTCTCCTCTTCCAGGGTGCGGCGTTTCTCCAGCAGCGTGCGGTAGGCCGGGTGGCGTTTGGTATACAGCTTGGAAATCTCCGCCTCTTTGAAGGTCAGCTCGTTGAGCTGGGCATCGATGTTGACCATCGAATCGAGGACCGATTTCGCCTCCAGCGGCAGGTCGACAGAGTCTTTATCCTGACGATAGGCATTCAGCTTGTTCTCGGCTTCATCCAGGCGGGCGCGCACTTCCGGCAGCTGTTTTGACAGGAACGCCAGGCTTTTCGCCGCTTCAGCCGACTTACGCTCAACGTTCTGCTCAAGATAGTTGCGGGTAATGCTGTTCAGGATGTCGCGGATTTGATCCTTATCTTCACCGGTAAAGGTCATGCTCAGCACGCCGGTGTCCTTACCGTTTTCGGTCACAGTAAGGTTGTTTTGCAGGTTATTAATCATCCCCAGCGTGGAGAATTTGGTGACGGTAAACTCCCCGCCTTCCTGGGCGTTGATCGCGCTGACCATCATGCTGACGCCATCTTTGGTCAGCATCTGCCCCACTTCTCCGCGTGCGCTAAAGCCCGCATCGCTGGTTAACTGGTACTGTTTCGGACCGAGCACCGTCAGGGTAAAGGTCTGATCGGCGGCCCCTTTCGGCAGCACGAAGTCCGTCACTTTCACCGTGTCGTTATTTCTGCCCATCAGCCGATCCCAACCGGCCCCAAAGATCGGGAAGGTGTTTTTGGTGACGGAGATATCAAGCCCGAGGTCGTGAACCGTTTTGCCCAACACCAGACGTGACTGGATAAGCTGAATTTCAGCCTCGGATGCCGGTGGCTTGTTCGCCAGCGCAGAGCCAATGTCCTGCACCAGCGAGTTGCCGGTGTTCTGCTCGATCTGCACCAGCGCGTCGGCGCTGTAGATAGGGGTGGCGAACAGCGTGTAGACGACGGCCGCAGCGGCAAACACGGCGGTAACGCCCAGCACCCACCACTTTGCCTCGACAACCGTGCCGACCAGACGCCCAATATCAATTTCATCACTGCCCGAAGTCGGGGCGGCAGAAGATCGTGTTTTTTCTGTCATTGTTATCCCTGCTGAGCTTTCAGTGCCTGCGCCCACTGCTGGGCAGACTGATCAAGTAAGGTGTAAACCGCCTCGAAGGCCTCAAGGCTTTTGCGATACGGATCGGGGATTTCGCGTTCATTGTCCCAGTGACCAAACAGCATCACTTTGCCGCGCATCTCCGGCGCGATATCGCACAGCGCATGGATATGGCGTTTCTCCATCGCCAGGATCAGGTCGTACTCCCGGCACATGCGGCTGGTGACCTGACGGGCAACGTGACCATCAAGGGAAAGGTTATGATCCCGTGCGACGCTCGTTGCCCGCTCATCGGCACCTTTACCGACCAGCGCACCCAGCCCTGCGGAATCAACGGTCAGTTCGGGCTGGTAGTGTTTCAACAACCGTTCAGCCGTGGGGGAACGGCAGATGTTCCCCACGCATACCACCAGAATTTTGTTAAACATCGCGAATTACCAGGTATGAATGTCGCGCGCCGTATCCGTCATGTAGCGAACGCCACTGATGGTTGGCAGCAACTGGTTGATCAGACGGTTCCAGCGGGCAACCGGCGCGGTAGTGACATACACCACATCGTATGGCTGGAGACGGAACTCCGTCGCCATCACCAGAGAGGTCGCATCGGACATATCCAGCTGGTAGATGTTGGCAATCTTGCCTTTCGCACTGCCTTCACCCTTCAGCGGACGGATGACGAAGATACCGGTCGCGTTAGAGGTCGTCAGATCGATACCTTCAGCATTGCCCAGCGCTTCGGTCAGGGTCATACCGCTGAAGTCCATTTTGAGGGTGCTCTGTTTCTTCACTTCACCCATCACGAAGACTTTCAGATCGTCGTTGCGTGGTACGTAGAGAATGTCGCCCGGATAGAGCAGGCGGTTCTGGGTCAGATCGCCGTTTTGCATCAGCGCCTGCAGCGAAATGCGCTGCTCTTTCCCGTTATGGGTCAGCACCACGTTGCGCCAGTCGGCACCGTCGGTTAAGCCGCCCGCGGCGTTAATGGCATCCAGCACGGTCAGCGGCACGTTGGTAATAGCCTGCTGGCCGGATTTATTCACCTGGCCGGAGATATAGGCTTTTTGCGAGCGGAATGCGGCGATATTAACGTCCACCTGCGGATCGGCGATGTACTGCGCTAAGCGGCCGGTAATATCACTACGGATCTCGGCAAGCGTTTTGCCGGCGACATGGACCTTACCAATATAGGGATAGAACATGGTGCCATCTGACTGCACCCAGTTACCGGTGTCGCTTGAGCTGCGGTACTGGCCCGCGGGTGTGGTCAGTTCAGGGTGGTCCCAGACGGTCACGTTAATCACGTCACCTGGCCCCACGCGGTACTGATAAGAGGCAATTTCCTGGTCCAGCGACATATTCGGCTGGGCAACATTCGGACGTGGACGTAATTGTTCGACCAGTCGAGGCGTAAGTGGATAAACATTCACCATTTTGTCGAGATCAAAATCGGCATCCTGTTGCTTGATCACATCCTTACCCATTGTTGACATATTGCTGCCGGGAAAGACCGTGCAACCACTCATCAAGGTCACAGACACCAATAATGGCATCAATTTCATTTTGGATTTCATCATTGATTATTTATCACTTTGGCAGAGTAATTATCCTGTGCAATTTAAATAAGCTCGGGTCGTATTGGGTTTCAGCATGCAGTTAATCAAATAGAAATATAACTGGCATCAGTCCTAAAAAAAGCTTATTCATCCATTGGCTATTGACAGAATAATCGAGGCTGATTCACACGCTTTCAGGCACGCTACCGCCCTTGGCTTTCAGTTACCAATCCACTGACTAAACAATGTGTTATGGATAGACACCCTCTTGAGCAAGGTCTTCTGGAAATATATCACCCGCTGGCGATGCCCGACGGATAATGAATAACCATCCATGAAGACCGAACAATAATAGCAACACTGAGATTTAACATTTGATGCTGGGAGAATTGTTGCAGCTAACCTAATAGCAGGCAAGGAGACAACTGTCCTAATATCGGTTTTTAAGATTAATATTAAGAGCAAACTTTTGACCTTTTAGGATTTTCTTTATATTGACAAAAAGAGAGCTAAAACCATCACCTGCGATATATCCTAAAATGATATTCCGGTAATAAAAGAGACGTATTTTCCTTATTTACAGGGTCAGCAGAACAGGCTCTTTTTAGCGAGACGTATTAAGAGAAATCTCAGCCCGGCATTGCAATTTCCCCCGGCTTTATCCATGATCGAAGTGTGACATTCGTCATATAACAGAAGGTATTGCTATTACTATGGAATGGATTGCCGATCCCTCAATCTGGGCCGGGCTGGTTACGCTGGTCGTCATCGAGCTTGTGCTCGGGATTGATAATCTGGTCTTTATCGCCATCCTCGCTGAAAAACTGCCCCCTTCCCAGCGCGACCGCGCGCGCGTGACGGGTCTGCTGCTGGCGATGGTGATGCGCTTACTGCTGCTGGCCTCTATCTCCTGGCTGGTGACCCTGACTCAGCCGCTGTTCGCCATCCACGGCCTGAGCTTTAGCGCCCGCGATTTGATCATGCTCTTCGGCGGGTTATTCCTGTTGTTTAAAGCCACCGTAGAACTCAACGAGCGGCTCGAAGGTAAAGACAGTGAGAACCCGACCCAGCGCCGCGGAGCGAAATTCTGGCCGGTGGTGGCACAAATTGTGGTGCTGGATGCGGTCTTCTCCCTCGACTCGGTGATCACCGCCGTCGGGATGGTGGACCACCTTGCGGTGATGATGGCGGCAGTGATTATCGCCATTACGCTGATGGTGATGGCCAGCAAGGCGCTGACCCGGTTTGTGAACAGTCACCCGACCATCGTTATCCTCTGTCTGAGCTTCCTGCTGATGATTGGCTTTAGCCTGGTGGCCGACGGTTTTGGGTTCCATATTCCGAAAGGCTATCTGTACGCCGCCATTGGCTTCTCCGTGATGATTGAGGCGCTTAACCAGCTGGCGATATTTAACCGCCGCCGCTTCCTTTCCGCGAATCAGACCCTGCGTCAGCGCACGGCCGACACGGTCATGCGCCTGCTGAGCGGTAAGAAAGAGGATGCGGAGCTGGACGCCGAATCCTCCGCCATGCTGGCCGATCACAGCGAAGGGCAAATCTTTAACCCGCAGGAGCGGCTGATGATTGAGCGGGTGCTCAATCTCAACCAGCGCACGGTCAGCAGCATCATGACCTCGCGCCATGACATTGAGCATATCGACCTGACGGCCCCGGAAGCGCAAATCCGCGCCCTGCTGGATAAAAACCAGCACACCCGGGTGGTGGTGACCGGCGGTGAAGAGGAAGAGGAGCTGCTGGGGGTGGTGCACGTTATCGACCTGCTGCAACAGCAGTTGCACGGCGAGGCGCTTAATCTCCGCGCTCTGGTACGCCAGCCGCTGGTGTTCCCGGAGGGGCTACCACTGCTCTCCGCCCTGGAGCAGTTCCGCAACGCGCGCACGCATTTTGCCTTTGTGGTGGATGAGTTTGGATCGGTTGAAGGGCTGGTCACGCTCAGCGACGTGATGGAAACCATCGCCGGTAATTTACCTAACGAGGTGGATGAGATTGATGCCCGCCATGACATCCAGAAAAACGCCGACGGCTCCTGGACGGCCAACGGCCATATGCCGCTTGAAGACCTGGTGCAATATGTGCCCTTGCCGCTGGATGAAAAACGGGAATATCACACCATTGCCGGCCTGCTGATGGAGTATTTGCAGCGTATCCCGCAGCCGGGGGAAGAGGTTCAGGTGGGAGACTATCTGCTGAAAACACTGCAGATTGAAAACCATCGCGTACAGAAGGTTCAGCTCATCCCGTTGCGGGACGAGGAAGAACTCGATTTTGAGGTGTAGGTAAAACAAAACGGCAACCCGGTTGCCGTTTTAGGATTTGCTCCCTCTCCCGTGGGAGAGGGATGGGGTGAGGGCATCAGGCCGCACTGGCAGCCGGGTGGCGCTTCGCTTACCCGGCACAACGGTATCACAGCTTATCGAGCAGCTTTTTCACATCCTTACCGGTCTGCGAATCTTTATTCCGATCCGCCCAGCTGTTCAGCAGTCGTTTGGCTTCATCCTGCAGATGCTTACGCAGGATCTGATCCACCTGCAGGCTGTAATTCAGCGCCTGCCATTTGCCATAAACGTTCAGCGGGATCGGCGTCTCTTTCAGGAAGTCGATGAGCTTACCCTGGCCCTGCCAGCCGGAGAGCACCCGGACGTTAAAGTGCGTGTCCGCCGTCTCTTTTACCAGATCCAGCGAACCCTCCCCCGTCAGCGACAGCATGGAAGAGGTTCCCTGCATGTCGGCCAGCGTCAGCTGTCCGTTATCCAGCGTCAGGTCCGTGGAGAAGCTGTCGAGGCGCGTGGCGCTGTCGTAGTTCTCCTGCGCTTTCACATCGCTGCTGCGCTCCACCGCCTGCTGGACCAGCTGCTGGAAGTTAAGCCCTTCCATACGGGAGTCTTTTAAATCAATGTGCGCTTGTCCCTGCCAGTCGCGGCGGAAAGCATCAGCATCAATTTTGGTACCCGAGAAGTCACCGGCCAGCGTCAACTGCCCTGTCAGAGCGATCGGATAGTTAAACGCTTTCAGGATGGTGCCGATCTCAACGTTGTCGAGACGCGGCTGGAACTCGGCGCTGCCGACGTCTTTGCGGACATCCAGCGTACCGGGCAGTGAGAGGTGCCCAGCGCCCATCTTGCCGCTCAGTTCGGAGATCACCAGCAAGCCATTATGGTTGAACATCTGGCTGCTCACGTCGGTAAAATCCATGCCACGCCAGCGCAGGCTATTGGCTTTCAGCAGAATATCCGCCGTGAATCCGCGCAGGGCGTTGTAGTCAGGTTGATCAAGATTTGACGAGATAACCGGACGAGAGACCGGCATCTGGCTTTGCCCCGTTTGTGCGGCATCGCTGTCCGTTGCGCTGGCGGGCGGCGGCAGTAAGTTTTCCAGATTGAGCTTGTCGAACTGCAGATTGAGCACCCACTTCGGTTTCTCTTCGAGCGTGACGCTCGCCTGCCCTTTCAGGCTACTGTCATTCGCCTGCAGGCTGAGATTATCCAGCTCAATCTGCTTTTGTTCTTCACGCCACACGGCCTGCAACGTCCCCTGCCCGGTAATTCCCTGAGCAGGAAGATCGGCCCCCGTCAACTGCCAGTTCAGCTGCTGGATGTCGGCCGTGAGCTGATGCGGATAGTCAGACGCATTGACGCTGGCATTCAGCGACAGGGTGAGATCGCGCTGATCGCGGTTCACGCGCCCGCTAAATTCCACGGCGGCAAGATGATTAGCATCCTGTTCCATCTGCAGATTAATGTTGCGAACGGTAACCTGCTCTTCGTCCTCATGCTGGAAAACCAGCACGCTGTCGGCCACTTTCAGTTTGCCAATATCAAAAGACCAGCCGGTATCAGACGGCTCATCAGGCAGGGTATTTTCATGCGGCGCCACCGGCGCATTCGCATCACGCACGGCTTCGGTTTGCGGGGTGAGCTGAATCACCGCGCCTTTCAACATCACCTGTTTAACCTGCAGCTGATGGGAAATAAGCGGGATCAGCGACACATCAAGGCGCATGTTGTCTGCGGAAACCAGCGGCTGGGAGGCCCCCGGCGCCGTGAGCGACATGCGGCCAGAGAGAATGCTGAGCTGCGGCCAGACGTGCCAGCGCAGCGGTCCATCAAGTTTCAGTTGATAACCACTGCGTGCCTCGACCTGCCGCACCATGTACGCGCGGAAATCATTAGGGTTAACCAGCAGAACCAACGCCGAAAGGCCAGCAACCAGCACCACCAGCAAAATCATCAGCGTTGTCAGAACTCTTCTCATGGCATCCTCAATGGACTCGCGTTCAGTCTTTATCAATACGGCTGGCGACCGCGCCCTGCTGGTCGCGGTACTTTGCGTCCTGACGACGGTTATAAGGACGATCGGCCGGGCCCGTCAGCGGTTCAAAGCTTAACGCACCGATCATCATGCCGGGACGCAGCGCCAGAGGCAGTTTACCGGCATTGAAGAACTCCAGCACGATACGCCCTGACCAGCCGGGATCGATACGGTGCGCGGTCACGTGCACCATCAGCCCCAGTCGCGCCAGGGAAGAACGGCCATCAAGCCAGCCGACGAGGTCAGCAGGCAGGGTAACGGATTCATACGTCACCGCCAGCGCCAGTTCACCCGGATGCAGATAAAAGGCCTCACCTTCGTCAATAACGATTTCGTCACTCATCACGCGATCGAGCGCGGCGCTCACTTCGTCCTTCGGCCCGCTAAGGTCAATGAACGGCGCGGTATGGCCGCTAAAGGTGCGGAATTTATTCCCCAACCGTACATCAACGGTCACCCCATTGATACGCTCCACGGGTGGACGTGGGGTAATAGACAAACGGCCTTCATCCAGCCAGGCTTCAATATCGCGATCACAAAGACGCATGGCACTCTCTCCTTTCATGCATCGTACCCTGAGGCACTAAGCACTCAGGGTAAAACCAGGTTATCTCTGAACGGTACACAATTCGCGCGGCTTATTCAAAAAACTGGCTGATTTTCGCTTTTAAGATATCAATCGCAATGCGGTTTTTGCCCCCGCGCGGCACGATGATATCGGCGTATTGTTTGGAGGGTTCAATAAATTGCAGGAACATCGGGCGGACCGTTTTCTGGTATTGCGCCATCACGGAATCCATCGAACGGCCACGTTCATTGACGTCACGCTTGATGCGGCGCATCAGGCAGATATCCAGGGGGGTATCAACGAAAATGGAGAAGTTCATGGATTCCCGCAGGCGGGCGTCGGTCAGCAGCAGGATGCCTTCCAGGATAATGACCTTTTTCGGTTCAATGCGGATCGTTTCCTGAGTGCGGGTGTGTTCGACATAACTGTAAACGGGCAGCTCGATCGCCTGGCCGCTCTTAAGCGCTTCTAAATGCTGGAACAGCAAGCTGTGGTCCATGGCATTGGGGTGGTCATAGTTGGTTTTGACGCGCTCTTCCATCGACAGATGGGATTGATCTTTGTAATAGCTGTCTTCGGGAATGACGCCGATATGCTCATCACCTACTTGTTCACGCAGTTCGCGGTAAAGCGTACTGGCAATAAGACTTTTACCTGAAGCCGATGCGCCGGCGATACCTATAATGACGCACTGATGAGACTTATCAGTCATAAATTTAGCGACCTGATTAACCTGGATGTTAAGGAAGGACGACGCCGGAGCGTCAAACGCGGCAATTATAGGGATTTCGCCGGCGTGATACCAGTCGAATGCACAGGTTCTGCGAGACTGCCCGAAAAGTGGCGCATTACGCCCTGAGTGAAATTTAAATGAACGTTTTTTCGGCGTTTAACCGTTTTTTTTCACAGAGCTTCTATTTAATAAGTCTGTGGTGTCAAATTCTGAACAGTCACCATATGAATTGTAAATTGTTTGTACTAGCATAAACCAAATTATCAAATTCACGCATTCGGACATCTTCCCTGACGGCATGGCGTCTCTGGATAAAGCGGTAATGAATAAACAATACCAGCGGGTTTTGGTTACCACCCCACATCCTTTATTACGACTTGTCTGTCTGGGCCTGGTCACCTTTATCTTTACCTTGTTTTCGCTGGAGCTCACCCGCTTCGGTACCCTGCTGGCCCCGCTCTGGTTTCCCACTGCCATCATGATGGTGGCGTTTTACCGTCATGCCGGAAAAATGTGGCCAGGAATTGCGCTGGCCTGTTCGTTTGGCAATATTCTGGCCTCATGGATGCTGTTTTCCTGGGGATCGGTAAGCCTGATCTACCCCACCATCAACGTGATTGAGGCCGTTATCGGCGCGTTGTTCCTGCGCAAATGGCTCCCGTGGTACAACCCGCTGCAGAATCTGAATGACTGGATCCGCGTAGCCGTTGGCAGCGCGCTGGTGCCGCCGCTGGTGGGCGGCGTTCTGGTGTCTCTGCTGGCACCCGGTGCTGAGCCCGTGCGCAATTTCTTCGTGTGGGTGTTGTCCGAAGCCATCGGCGCGCTGGCGCTGGTGCCGCTGGGCCTGTTATTTAAACCCCATTATCTGCTGCGCCACCGTGACCCGCGACTGCTGCTGGAGACGCTGACCACGCTGGCCATAACGTTAGCCCTCAGTTGGGCGGCCATCACCTGGCTTCCGTGGCCCTTTACCTGTGTGATCGTTCTGCTGATGTGGAGCGCCGTGCGCCTGCCGCGGATGGAGGCGTTCATGGTGTTTCTGGTCACCGTGATGGTCGTGTCGCTGATGATTGCCCGTAACCCTCTGGCGCTCACCACCCAGCATGCCGGGCCGATGCTGAACGCGCCGTGGCTGCCGTTCCTGATGCTGCTCCTGCCTGCCAACGTGATGACCATGGTGATGTATGCCTTCCGGGCCGAACGCAAGCACATCACCGAAAGCGAAGCGCGTTTTCGTAATGCGATGGAGTATTCCGCCATCGGTATGGCGCTGGTCAGCATTGAGGGCAAATGGCTGCAGGCCAACAAGGCGCTGTGCAACTTCCTCGGTTACAGCCAGACGGAGCTGCAGTCGCTGACCTTCCAGCAGCTGACCTGGCCGGAAGATCTCGATACCGACCTGGAGCAGCTGGAACAGCTGGTCAACGGCGAGATCAATACCTACACCCTCGAGAAGCGTTACTACACCCGTAACGGAGAGGTGGTCTGGGCGCTTCTTGCCGTCTCCGTCGTGCGTCATACCGACGGTTCACCGCTCTATTTTATCGCTCAGATTGAAGATATTAACGACCTGAAGCAGACCGAATGGGTCAATAAACGTCTGATGGAGCGCATTACGCTGGCTAACGAAGCGGGCGGAATTGGCATCTGGGAGTGGGATCTGGAGCCAGACATTATTAGCTGGGATAAGCGGATGTTTGAGCTGTATGAAATTCCGCCGCACATCAAACCCACCTGGCAGCTCTGGCACGACACGATGCTGCCGGAAGATCGCGCCCATGCAGAGAAGGTCCTGCGAGACTCCCTTATCTCCCGTCTGCCGTTTAAGCTGGAATTTCGCATTCGCGTGAAGGAAGGCGTGCGCCATATTCGCTCTCTGGCGAACCGGGTGCTGAATAAACAGGGCGAAGTCGAACGACTGCTCGGCATCAACATGGACATGACCGAGGTGAAGCAGCTTAACGAGGCCCTCTTCCAGGAAAAAGAGCGCCTGCATATTACCCTCGACTCCATCGGTGAAGCGGTGCTGTGTACCGATATCAACATGAACGTCACCTTTATGAACCCGGTCGCCGAGAAAATGAGCGGCTGGCTGCAAACCGAGGCGATAGGCCAGCCGATCCTGAAGGTGTTGCACATCACCTTTGGGGAACAAGGGCCGCCGATGGAGAATATCCACAGCGGCGATATGTCCCGTTCCGATATCGATCAGGATGTGGTGCTGAACTGCCGTACCGGCGGAAGCTTCGATATTCATTACAGTATTACGCCGCTCAGCACGCTGGATGGACAGAGTATTGGCTCCGTGATCGTCATTCAGGACGTGACCGAGTCGCGCAAAATGCTGCGTCAGCTGAGCTACAGCGCTTCCCACGATGCCCTGACCCACCTGGCAAACCGGGTCAGCTTCGAAAACCATCTCAAACGCCTCCTGCAGACCGTGCGCGAGACGCGCCAGCGGCATGCGCTGGTGTTTATCGATCTCGATCGCTTTAAAGCGGTCAACGATACGGCTGGCCATGCCGCCGGCGATGCCCTGCTGCGGGAACTCTCTTCCTTAATGCTGACCATGCTCCGCTCCAGTGACGTACTGGCCCGTCTGGGCGGGGATGAGTTCGGGTTACTGTTACCCGACTGCAACATTGAAAGCGCACGCTATATTGCCGGTCGCCTGATTCAGACGATCAATGACTATCACTTTATGTGGGAAGGACGCCTGCACCGGATCGGCGCCAGCGCGGGTATTACGCTGATTGATGAAAATAACCATCAGGCGTCAGAGGTCATGTCGCAGGCGGATATTGCCTGCTATGCCTCGAAAAACGGCGGGCGTGGCAGGGTGACGGTTTACGAACCCCAGCAGGAGCGGGACCACAGCACGCGCAGCATGATGTCGCTTGATGAGCAGTGGCACATGATTAAAGACAACCATCTGATGATGATTGCCCGCAGCGTCGCCTCCCCGCGCATCCCGGAAAGCAGCAACTTCTGGCTGATTTCGTTACGCCTGTGGACCAGCCAGGGTGAAGTCCAGGAAGAGCACGCCTTCCGATCGGGCCTGGCGGAGCCAGAGCTGTTGCACGCCCTCGACAGACGGATTTTCAGCGAGTTCTTCCGCACCTCCGCCGCTCAGATCGCCAGTAAAGGGATGGGTGTCGCACTGCCGCTGTCTGAGGCCGGTTTAGCCAGCGTGACGCTGGTTGATGAACTGCTCGACCTGCTGGATAAAAGCCCTATGCCGGGTCGCCTGCTGCATCTGGTCATCTCTGCCGATGTGGTCTGTAACCCGAATAAAAACCTGGAGCAGGGTCTGCAGAAGCTTCGCGAGGCAGGCTGTCGCGTGATCTTCAGCCAGGTGGGACGCGACATGAACGTCTTCACGCACCTGAGCGCAAATATGGCCGACTATCTGCTGCTGGACGCCGAAGTGGTGAGCAACGTATATGGCAATCTGATGGATGAAATGATGGTCACCATCATCCAGGGTCATGCCCAGCGTCTGGGTATGAAGACCATCGCGGGTCCCTGCAATCAGCCGATTATGATGGATACGCTCTCCGGCATCGGCATTGATTTTATCTATGGTGACACCATCGCCGAGCCGCAGCCGCTGGATCTACTTCTCAATACCAGCTACTTCGCCATCAACTGACGGTGCCCAGCCGTCGGTATACCAGATGTGCAGCAGCGCGTACGAGCGCCACGGCTGCCAGCGCTCGGCATAACGCCGAATTTGCGCGGGCGTCATCCCGGCAAAGCGTTGCTTAATCAAATAATCATCCGGCAGAAACACATCTTTTGCCTGCCAGCCGCGCAGGGCCAGATAATTTGCCGTCCAGCGGCCAATTCCCGGCCGCTGCTGTAACGCTTTCATCCCCGCCTCAATGTTAGCGGGCGGGAAAAGCGGAAACGTCCCGTCAATGACCGACTGCGCCAGATGAATCAGCGACTCCGCGCGCTTTACCGGCATGCCCAGCGCTTTCAGTGCCAGCGGGTCCGTGGACGCCAGCGCCTGCGGCGTGGGGAAGCAGAGATAGCCGGGGCAATCCGCCACGGGTTCCCCGCACAGCGCCACCACGCGTGATGCCAGCTTCGCCGCCATCGCCACACTCACCAGCTGCCCGAGGATAGCCCGGACACCCTGCTCGTACGCATCCATCGCCCCCGGCAAACGCAGGCCCGGCCGCGCGGCGCCGAGATCGCCCAGCGTGTCTGCAATTTGCTGCGGGTTACAGCGGAGATCGAACAGGCGGGCGATACGTTCAAGACAGGTCTGCGCCACCGGAATAAGACCCGGGCTCAACGTCACGTTCAGCGTAGAGGTGGCGAGGTCCGGCGTAACGCGAAAGACTCCCTGATGTCCTTCGCAGGCAAAACTGCGTTCATAGTAGTCGCAGGTGACGGTTTCAATACCCGTCACCGCACGGGCGGCAAGAAAGCCAAACATCCATTGCCAGTCGTAAGGGGGAAGCCAGGTCAGGGTATACATCGTTGCTCCTTTTTTGTCTTATTAGCATAAACGTAAAGACCTTGTATTGCCTTGCTTTCATATTCCTGTTGTCGCCGGACGGGCATTCCGCTAAAGTCTCGCCCCTTCTCACTGGCATGGGGATTTATCGTGTTTATTGGATTTGACTACGGTACGGCAAACTGCTCGGTTGCGATTATGCAAAACGGGCAACCACAGCTCCTGAAAATGGAAAAAGAGAGCACGCTGCTGCCGTCAATGCTCTGCGCACCCACCCGCGAAGCGGTCAGCGAATGGCTGTTCCGCCACCATCAGGTTCCGGCCACGGCGGCGGAAAGCCAGGCCTTGCTGCGCCGGGCGGTCAGCTTCAACCGCGAGGAAGATATTGACGTCACGCCATCCAGCGTGCAGTTTGGCCTTGCCTCGCTCGGGCACTACATTGAAGACCCGGAAGAGGTCTACTTCGTAAAATCACCGAAATCCTTCCTCGGCGCCAGCGGATTAAAGCCGCAGCAGGTCGCGATGTTTGAAGATCTGGTCTGCGCGATGATGCTGCACATCCGCAATCAGGCGCAGATGCAGGTTCCTGATGCGATTACCCAGGCGGTGATTGGCCGTCCGATCAACTTCCAGGGGCTGGGCGGTGATGAGGCCAACCAGCAGGCACAGGGGATCCTGGAGCGCGCCGCGCACCGCGCCGGCTTCCGCGACGTGGTGTTCCAGTACGAGCCGGTTGCGGCGGGGCTGGACTTTGAAGCCACGCTGTCGGAAGAGAAGCGCGTGCTGGTGGTCGATATCGGCGGCGGAACGACGGACTGCTCGCTGCTGCTGATGGGGCCGCAGTGGCATCATCGCCGTGACCGGGAAAACAGCCTGCTGGGGCACAGCGGCTGTCGCGTGGGCGGTAACGACCTCGATATCGCGCTGGCCTTTAAGAGCCTGATGCCGCTGCTGGGCATGGGCGGGCAAACGGAGAAAGGGATCGCCCTGCCGATCCTGCCCTGGTGGAACGCTATCGCCATCAACGACGTGCCTGCGCAGAGCGATTTTTACAGCACCGCGAATGGCCGCTTCCTGAACGACCTGGTGCGCGATGCCCAGGACGCCGAAAAAGTCGCCCTGCTGTATAAAGTGTGGCGTCAACGCCTCAGCTACCGCGTGGTACGTACCGCGGAAGAGAGCAAAATCGCCCTCTCCGATCGCCCGGAACATGCGGTCTCCCTGCCGTTTATCAGCGACGATCTGGCAACCGCCATCTCTCAGGAGGGGCTGGAGACGGCGCTCGCTCAACCGCTGCAGCGCATTCTGGAACAGGTGCAGCTGGCGCTGGATAACGGCAAAGAGAAGCCAGACGTGATATACCTGACCGGGGGAAGCGCCCGTTCACCGCTGATTAAAAAAGCGCTGGCAGAGCAACTGCCAGGGATCCCGATTGCCGGTGGGGATGACTTTGGATCCGTCACGGCGGGTCTTGCGCGCTGGGCGCAGGTGATGTTTAGGTAATATTG
>NZ_RXRN01000020.1:0-82774 GCF_003986875.1 Enterobacter sp. WCHEn090032 | reverse complement strand
ATGCCGTTGTTCCGTGTCAGTGGAGGCGCATTATAGGGAGTTATTCCGATGTGACAAGCACAAAATACAAAAAACTTTTCGTTCGCTCACTTTTCAAACTTAACGCTTATTTAAGTCGCGAATTGCCCGTTAAATGCGCGATTTCCCGTGCAAAACTGGCCACCTGCGACCAGTCGGTATAAACCACTTCTTTACGTGTATCCGTTTCGCCCCCTGTCATTTTCATAATCAGGCGGATCATAAAGCGGTCATACCAGCGGTAGCGAGGGTAGCGCAGCGCGCCGGCAAAAACGGCGCACAGGTCTGGCTGCCACGGCGAGTTGAGTAAAAACTTGCGCGTGTAGCTGTTGGTCTGCGGCGTACGCTTTTCCGCTTTACGCGCGACCAGATTGACCGAGTAAAACGCACCGGGCAATTTATTGAGCACCGCCGTATGCTTTTTCACAAAGCGATCCAGCGCCGGATGGAAATGCCCGTAACGAATTGACGCGCCAATCACCACGCGGTCGTACTCCTGCCAGGCAATCTGCTCCGCACGGTTCAGGTTCACCACATCCGAGTATATACCCAGCTCTTTTAATTCCGACGCCAGATACGCGGCAATCTCACGCGTTTGCCCGTCTCGCGTAGAGAAAAGAATCAGTGTTTTCATCAACGGCTCCTTACTCGCGCCAGAAGGTAGGGGTGAACAGCACCAGCAGCGTAAAGACCTCAAGACGGCCAAACAGCATATTGGCGATGAGGATCCATTTCGCGACCGGGTTCATGCTGGCAAAGTTATCCGCCACCACCCCAAGTCCCGGCCCCAGGTTATTCAATGTTGCGACGACGGACGCAAAGGCGGAGAAATCATCCACTCCCGTCGCGATTATCGCCAGCATACTGACGATAAAGACCAGCGCATAGGCTGAGAAGAACCCCCACACCGCTTCGAGGATACGTTCCGGCAACGCGCGGTTCCCCAGTTTGATGCTATAGACCGCGTTCGGGTGGACCAGACGTTTCAGCTCACGGTTGCCCTGCTTGAACAACAGCAGAATACGAATCACCTTCAGGCCACCGCCCGTCGACCCCGCACAGCCGCCGATAAAGGCGGAACATAGCAGAAGCACCGGCAGGAACAGCGGCCAGCGTGCAATACTGTCCGTGGTAAATCCGGCGGTTGTCGCCATTGATACCACCTGGAAGAACGCCTGATTCAGGGTCGTCAACGCCGAGTTATAGACATCATGGAACCAGAGCACCAGGGTACAGATGATGACCAGCGTAAGCTGAACCCCAATAAACATGCGGAACTCAGGATCGCGCCAGTACACCTTCAGGCTACGCCCGCTCAGTAAAGAGAAGTGCAGGCCATAGTTACAACCGGAGATCAGGAGGAAAATCGCAATAATAGTATTGATCGTTGGGCTGTCGAAGTAGCCCACACTGGCATCGTGGGTGGAGAACCCGCCGATGGCAATCGTCGCAAAACTGTGTCCGATAGCATCGAAAGCCGGCATCCCGGCAAACCATAGCGCCAGCGCACAGGCGACAGTCAGCAGAACATAAATCAGCCACAAGGTTTTCGCCGTCTCGGCAATACGAGGCCGCATTTTGTTGTCTTTCAGCGGCCCGGGCATTTCGGCGCGATAGAGCTGCATCCCACCGACGCCCAGAATAGGCAGAATGGCGACGGCCAGGACAATGATCCCCATCCCCCCGAACCACTGCAGCATCTGGCGATAAAAGAGAATAGCGTGCGGGAGTGAATCCAGCCCCACCAGCGTCGTCGCCCCGGTTGTCGTTAAGCCGGAGAAGGATTCAAAAAAAGCATCCGTGATGCTCAGGTTAGGCTGTTCTGAGAAGATAAAGGGGAGCGAACCGACGCTTCCCAGCACCGTCCAGAACAGAACCACAATCAGAAATCCTTCGCGAGATTTCAGCTCACCTTTCTGACGACGGTTTGGCCACCACAGCAGCGAGCCAATCGCCAGCGCGACAAAGAAAGTCTGAGTAAACGCCCGCCCTGCGCCGTCCCGGTAGATAAGCGCCACCAGTCCTGGGAGGATCATCGTCCCGGAAAAGAGTATGACCAGCAGTCCAACGATTCGGGTTATGGCACGAAAATGCATCTCTGCCGCTTCCTTTGGTATTCAAAAGTGAGGTGGGGATTATTCTTCAATCGGCAGCAATTGCAACGAACCACGACTAAAATCAGCCAGTTTTGCTGAAAAAGCAGCCAGTTCCGCCTGAGGAAGCGCCACGCGTAATTGCACCATTGCCTGATATTCACTCTGTGCGATGACACCATTGAACTGCTTCAGCAGTGCTTCAATACCCGAGAGCTGGGCGTAATCGCATAACAAAGTATATTCGGTGAGCGGCGTTTTGCGGGTAGTGACCAGCATATTAAGCGCCTGCTGCACGCCCCCGCCATAGGCTTTAACCAGCCCACCGGTACCTAACAAAATGCCGCCGTAATAGCGCACCACCACGGCGGTAATTTCACCCACGCCGCTGCCCATCAGCTGCGAGAGCATGGGTTTACCGGCCGTGCCCGCCGGTTCACCGTCGTCGGAAAACCCCAGCTGCTGTGAATCGTCCGGCGCCCCCGCCACCCACGCCACGCAGTGGTGACGCGCGTCAGGATGTGCAGCCCGGACGGACTCGACAAACGCTTTTGCCGCGTCCACGCCGTCAGTATGAGCCAGCAGCGTAATAAAGCGGCTTTTCTTGATTTCCTCAACAAAGGTGACCGGTTCAGCCGGTATCAGCCAGCTTTCCATCAGGCCAGCTTCAGGTCTCGCGTCATGTTCTCGATACCATTTTCGTGAACCACAACGTTATCTTCGATGCGAATACCACCAAACGGCTTCAGCGCGTCAATTTTTTCCCAGTTGAAGTGTTTGCTGAACTGACCTTCACGCCACGGTGCCAGCAGGGATTCGATAAAGTAGATCCCCGGCTCGATGGTCAACACCATACGCGGCTCAAGAATGCGGGTACAGCGCAGGTAAGGGTATTTAGACGGTGCCGCCAGGTGCGTACCGGTATCGTCCTGCATGAAGCCGGCAACGTCGTGAACCTGCAGACCCAGCGGGTGACCAATGCCGTGCGGCATGAATGGCCCGGTCAGATCGTTCTCAACCATCGCCTCTTCACTCATGTCTTTCACAATCTGATGCTTACGCAGCAGTTTCGCAATGCGCTGATGGAACTGGATGTGGTAATCCACATAGCGGGTTCCCGCCTTCATGGTGCTGATAAGCGCCAGCTGTTCATCGTTCACGTCTTTAATCAGCTGTGCGAAATCGGTGTCCGCGTTGGCCGCCCAGGTTCGGGTCAGGTCCGCCGCATAACCGTTGTACTCGGCACCCGCATCAAGCAGGAAGCTGCGCATTTCCGATGGAACCTGATGATCCAGTTTGGTGTAGTGAAGCACAGACGCATGCTCGTTGAGCGCGACGATATTGCTGTACGGCACATCGGTATCACGGTGGCCTGTCGCGGTCAGATAGGCCTGGTTGATATCGAACTCGCTCATGCCCGACTGGAACGCTTCGTGCGCCGCACGGTGGCCATTCACCGCCGTTTTTTGCGCTTCACGCATGCAGTAAAGTTCGTAGTCGGTTTTATACGAGCGGTAATAGTGCAGGTAATCCAGCACCCCTTTCGGGTTGAGCTTGTCGGCCGGAATGTCCAGGCCCAGCGCACGTTCCGGTACCGGACCAATATAGGCGATGTTGCCGCGTGCGGCAGGCAGCTGGCTGCCAATGCCGTCGGCTTTTGGTAAGGCGATGACCTCCACTTCTTCTGTCCAGAAGCTGGTCGGCAGCGGTTCCACGTTGTGCCAGTAATCGACCGGCAGGTAGAACCACAGTTTCGGCTTGTTCACGCCATCCACCAGCAGCCAGCAATTTGGAACCTGAGTCACCGGCACCCAGGCTTTAAACTGTGGGTTCACCTTAAATGGGTAAGCGTGATCGTCGAGAAAGGTATTCATCAGCTCGCCGGAGTGGATCAACAGCGCATCCAGCTTAAAGCGGGCCAGTACATCGCGGGTACGTTCCTGTAGGGTAACGATATGATTTTTATAAAGCGAAGCCAGTGAGTCCATCATTCTTCCTTTCGTTTTTTTGACCTCAAGTCATCGCATCTTAGCACACCTCTCTCCGGCTGCGTGATTTCCGCCGACCGTGATCAATGCAGCAATTTCTTAATGAGTAATTTGCATTTTATTAACATAAATCCCACACTCCGACTCATCTGGTATGACCAGATCCACTTGCTGGATTCAGGAGACTGACATGCTCTACAAAGGCGACACCCTGTACCTCAACTGGCTGGAAGATGGCATTGCCGAACTGGTGTTCGATGCCCCCGGCTCAGTAAATAAGCTTGATACCGCGACGGTGGCCAGTCTTGGCCAGGCGCTGGATGTTCTTGAAAAACAATCTGAATTAAAAGGGCTGCTGCTGCGCTCGAACAAAGCGGCCTTTATTGTCGGCGCCGATATCACCGAATTCCTCTCGCTCTTCCTGGTGCCTGAAGAGCAGCTGAGCCAGTGGCTGCATTTTGCCAATAGCGTCTTTAATCGTCTGGAAGATCTGCCTGTTCCGACGATCTCCGCCGTCAACGGCTACGCGCTGGGCGGTGGTTGTGAATGCGTGTTAGCGACTGATTACCGTCTGGCTACGCCGGAACTGCGCATTGGCCTTCCGGAAACGAAGCTGGGTATCATGCCGGGCTTTGGCGGCTCCGTGCGCATGCCGCGCATGCTGGGTGCCGACAGCGCACTTGAGATCATTGCCGCAGGTAAAGATGTCGGTGCAGAACAGGCGCAGAAAATCGGCCTGGTCGACGGTGTCGTGAAGCCAGAAAAACTGATTGAAGGCTCCCTCACCATTCTGCGTCAGGCGATAAACGGCGATCTCGACTGGAAAGCCAAACGCCAGCCGAAGCTGGAGCCGTTAAAACTCAGCAAGATTGAAGCCACGATGAGCTTCACCATCGCCAAAGGCATGGTGATGCAGACCGCGGGTAAACACTATCCGGCGCCGATCACGGCGGTGAAGACCATTGAAGCCGCCGCCCGCTTTGGCCGCGATGAAGCCCTGAAACTGGAAAACCAGAGCTTTGTCCCGCTGGCACATACCAACGAAGCCCGCGCGCTGGTTGGCATCTTCCTCAACGATCAGTTCGTGAAGGGTAAAGCTAAACAGCTGACCAAAAACGTTGAGACGCCAAAACATGCGGCTGTACTCGGCGCTGGCATTATGGGTGGCGGCATCGCTTACCAGTCTGCCTGGAAAGGCGTGCCGGTGGTGATGAAGGACATCAGTGAGAAATCCCTGACGCTGGGGATGACCGAAGCGGCCAAGCTGCTGAATAAACAGCTGGAACGCGGCAAAATTGACGGACTTAAGCTCTCCGGTGTGATCTCGACTATCCAGCCAACGCTGGAATACACCGGTTTCGACCGCGTGGACGTAGTCGTTGAGGCGGTCGTAGAAAACCCGAAAGTGAAAAAAGCGGTACTGGCGGAAACGGAAGAGAAGGTTCGCCCGGATACCGTCCTGGCGTCTAACACCTCAACGATCCCAATTAGCGAGCTGGCGAGCGTGCTGAAGCGTCCGGAAAACTTCTGCGGGATGCACTTCTTCAACCCGGTACACCGTATGCCGCTGGTCGAGGTGATCCGCGGGGAAAAAACCTCTGACGACACCATTGCCAAAGTGGTGGCGTGGGCAAGCAAGATGGGTAAAACGCCGATCGTTGTTAACGACTGCCCGGGCTTCTTCGTCAACCGCGTCCTGTTCCCTTACTTCGCCGGTTTCAGCCAGCTGCTGCGCGACGGCGCGGATTTCCGCAAAATCGACAAAGTGATGGAAAAACAGTTCGGCTGGCCGATGGGCCCGGCGTATCTGCTGGATGTGGTCGGCATTGATACGGCACATCACGCTCAGGCAGTCATGGCGGCGGGCTTCCCGCAGCGCATGCAGAAAGATTATCGCGACGCCATTGACGCCCTGTTCGACGCCAACCGCTTTGGTCAGAAAAACGGCCTGGGCTTCTGGCGCTATAAAGAAGACAGCAAAGGCAAACCGAAGAAAGAAGAAGACGTGGCGGTGGATAGCCTGCTGGCCGATGTCAGTCAGCCGAAACGCGACTTCACCGACGATGAGATCATCGCCCGGATGATGATTCCGATGATCAACGAAGTGGTGCGTTGCCTCGAAGAAGGCATTATCGCCAGCCCGGCAGAAGCCGATATGGCGCTGGTATACGGCCTGGGCTTCCCGCCGTTCCACGGTGGCGCGTTCCGCTGGCTGGACACGCTCGGCAGCGCCCGCTATCTCGATATGGCCCAGCAGTATCAGCACCTCGGCCCGCTGTATGAGGTGCCGGAAGGGCTGCGCAACAAAGCGCGCCATAACGAACCCTACTATCCAGCAGTTGAGCCAGCCCGTCCGGTTGGCGAGCTGAAAACGGCTTAAGGAGTCACAATGGAAAAGGTTGTCATTGTTGATGCGATTCGCACCCCGATGGGCCGTTCAAAAGGCGGCGCATTCCGCAACGTGCGTGCGGAAGACCTCTCCGCGCACCTGATGCGTAGCCTGCTGGCGCGTAACCCGGCGCTGGATCCGGCTGCACTCGACGATATCTACTGGGGCTGCGTGCAGCAGACCCTGGAGCAGGGCTTCAACATCGCCCGTAATGCCTCCCTGCTGGCGGAGATCCCACATTCCGTTCCGGCCGTCACCGTTAACCGTCTGTGTGGTTCGTCCATGCAGGCGCTGCACGATGCGGCACGTATGATCATGACCGGCGATGCCCAGGCCTGCCTGGTCGGCGGCGTGGAACATATGGGTCACGTACCGATGAGCCACGGGGTCGATTTCCACCCGGGCATGAGCCGTAACGTGGCGAAAGCCGCGGGGATGATGGGCCTCACCGCTGAGATGCTCTCCCGCCTGCACGGCATCAGCCGTGAAATGCAGGATACCTTTGCCGCGCGCTCTCACGCTCGCGCATGGGCCGCAACGCAGTCCGGCGCATTCAAAAATGAGATCATCCCAACCGGCGGCCACGATGCTGACGGCGTTCTGAAGCAGTTCAGCTACGACGAGGTGATCCGCCCGGAAACCACCGTGGAAGCCCTTTCCACGCTGCGCCCGGCGTTTGATCCGGTCACCGGTACTGTAACAGCCGGTACCTCGTCGGCGCTGTCCGACGGCGCGGCCGCGATGCTGGTGATGAGCGAAAGCCGCGCCCGCGAGCTGGGGCTAACGCCTCGCGCCCGCGTGCGCTCGATGGCGGTCGTGGGCTGCGATCCTTCGATCATGGGTTACGGTCCGGTTCCGGCCTCGAAGCTGGCGCTGAAAAAAGCAGGATTAACCACCAGCGATATCGACCTGTTTGAGATGAATGAAGCCTTCGCCGCGCAGATCCTGCCGTGCATTAAAGATCTGGGGCTGATGGAGCAGATAGACGAGAAGATCAACCTCAACGGCGGCGCGATCGCCCTCGGTCACCCGCTGGGCTGCTCCGGGGCGCGCATCAGCACCACGCTTATCAACCTGATGGAACGCAAAGATGCCCAGTTTGGTCTGGCAACGATGTGTATTGGTTTGGGTCAGGGTATCGCGACGGTGTTTGAGAGAGTGTAAGGCTTTAACGTAGGCCCGATAAGCATCGCGCCATCGGGCTTTTGCCGGGAGGCGCTGTGCTTTCCCGGCCTACGAGAGGTACCTCGCCGCCAGTGGCGTCACTGGCGAAGAGAGACAGTTTAGTTGCCGTTCTTCCCGCCTGTCAGGGGCGGGTTTTTTATTTAGATAAACGCAAACGCATCGCCAAACAGGCGGTCTTCACGCGCGTCACGTTCATTACAGAACAGATCGCGGGCAATTTTCGCCATCTCAAAACGGCCAGCGATGTAGATATCGTGTCCTGCCAGCGTGCCGTGATCCTGCAGTACTGCCGTCAGCACGGTACCGCTACGCCCACGCCAGCCCTCTTCCGGCTGTTCAACCACCGGCTCAACACGCAGGTTAGGATGGGTGACGCTCAGCGCTTCCAGTTCAGACAGGTCGTAGAGATGTTTCTCTTCACGGCCACCCCAGTAGATGGTGATATCACGGTCCGGGTTACGCGCGAGGGCAGTCAGCAGAATAGAACGTACGTAGGAGAAGCCTGTCCCCCCGGCGATCAGGATCAGCGGACGGTCTTCGTCATCACGCAGCCACGCGTCACCGTGTGGAATGTCCACCACGATCTCACGCTCTTTAAGAATGCGGTCCATGACGGCCATCGCATACAGGTTAAGCTCTGACGCACCGATATGAAGCTCAATAAATTCCTGCTCCGCTGGCGTTGAGGCCATAGAGAAAGGACGCTTATCACGTTCATCCATCACGACCATCAGGTACTGACCCGCGCGGAAAGAGAATGGCGCTTCTGGCACTAAACGGACGCGATATACGGTGTCGGTGATGGCATCTACCGAGGTCACTTTACAGCTTAAGGTTGTCATTCGCTCTCTCTGTCGGGAAGTCTAAAGGGCTTAACGGTCAGCTCAGGGTTTACCGTTATTCATTATGGCCAGTTCGTCCCAGATCGCGTCAATTCGCGCGGTCACAGCAGGATCTTTTTTGATCGGGCGACCCCATTCACGGTCGGTTTCGCCAGGCCATTTATTTGTGGCATCCAGTCCCATTTTTGAGCCAAGGCCGGAAACCGGCGAGGCAAAATCCAGGTAATCTATCGGCGTGTTTTCGACTAACACCGTATCGCGCGCCGGGTCCATTCGCGTGGTAATGGCCCAGATTACGTCATTCCAGTCGCGGGCGTTAACGTCATCATCGCAGACAATAACAAATTTGGTATACATAAACTGGCGCAGGAATGACCATACGCCCATCATCACGCGTTTAGCGTGGCCCGGATACTGCTTCTTCATCGTGACCACTGCCAGGCGATACGAGCATCCTTCAGGCGGCAGATAGAAATCAACAATTTCCGGGAACTGCTTTTGCAGGATCGGCACAAACACTTCATTCAGCGCCACGCCCAGCACTGCAGGTTCATCCGGTGGACGTCCGGTATACGTGGAGTGGTAAATCGCATCTTCACGCTGGGTTATGTGCGTCACGGTAAACACCGGGAAATTATCCACTTCGTTGTAATAGCCAGTGTGGTCGCCGTAAGGACCTTCCGGTGCCAGTTCACCCTGCTCAATGTAACCTTCCAGCACAATTTCCGCACTGGCGGGGACTTCAAGATCGTTAGAAATACACTTCACGACTTCGGTTTTGGTCCCGCGCAGCAGGCCTGCGAAGGCATATTCTGACAGCGTATCCGGCACCGGCGTTACCGCGCCCAGAATGGTGGCCGGGTCAGCGCCGAGCGCAACAGACACCGGGAAACGTTCACCCGGGTGCGCAGCACACCACTCCTGGAAATCCAGCGCGCCGCCGCGATGTGACAGCCAGCGCATGATGAGCTTATTCTTGCCAATCAACTGCTGGCGGTAAATACCCAGATTTTGCCGCTCTTTATGCGGCCCACGCGTGACGGTCAGCCCCCAGGTGATGAGAGGCGCAGCGTCTTCAGGCCAACACTGCATGATCGGGATTTTGGTCAAATCAACTGCATCACCTTCCAGCACTTTCTGCTGGCATGGCGCGCCGCGAAGGCGTTTGGTGGGCATGTTCAGCACCTGCTTAAACTGCGGCAGTTTGTCGAACAGGTCGCGGAAACCTTTTGGTGGCTCCGGCTCTTTCAGAAACGCCAGCAGCTTACCCACTTCACGCAGTGCCGTGACGTCCTCCTGCCCCATTCCCAGTGCGACACGACGTGGCGTACCAAACAGGTTGCACAGCACCGGCATTGAGTAACCCTTCGGATTTTCAAACAGTAATGCAGGGCCACCGGCACGCAGGGTGCGGTCAGCAATTTCTGTCATCTCCAGATAAGGATCAACAGGAAGTGTAATGTGTTTGAGTTCACCCTGCTTTTCCAGCAGCGTCAGGAAGTCGCGGAGATCGTGGTATTTCATGCAGTTAATCATGGCCTCTCTGTAAGCGCTTCATTATACGGCGTTAGCCTGCGTGATGCTGTAATTTTGTTAAACAAGCGTGAACTTATGCGTTCTGTTCCCATTTCCCCCATTATAATCAGCTTAGCGATCCCGCCAGGGTTTTGATATGCTTGCGCCCCGAACTAAGGGAAAGAGTGATTATGCAGGCCTGGTATTTACTGTATTGCAAACGCGGGCAACTTCAGCGCGCGCAGGAACATCTTGAACGTCAGTCTGTAAATTGCCTGACGCCCGTGATCACGCTTGAAAAAATGCAGCGCGGGAAGCGCACAACCGTCAGTGAACCTCTGTTCCCGAACTATCTGTTCGTTGAGTTCGACCCGGAGGTGATCCACACCACCACCATCAGCGCCACGCGTGGCGTCAGCCACTTCGTTCGTTTTGGCGCTCACCCGGCAACGGTTCCGTCGACGGTCATTCACCAGCTTTCGGTTTATCAACAACCTGAAGGCATCACCGACCCGGAAACTCCTTACGCGGGAGACAGCGTCGTTATTACGGAAGGGGCTTTTGAAGGCCTGCAGGCAATTTTTGCCGAGCCGGACGGCGAAGCGCGCTCCATGCTGTTGCTCAATCTGCTGAACAAGCAGGTGCTGCAGAGCGTGAAAAACACCGACTTCCGCAAAGTCTAAAAACGTATCCCGAACAGCGTACGCACGTTGTCATCCGTTTGCGCAGAAAGCTCGGCCGGATCCTCGCCGCGCCACGTCGCTACACGCTCAACAAGGTGTCCCAGGTAAGCGGGCTCATTTCGCCGCGAAGCCGGTTTGGGTTGCATATCGCGCGGGAGCAAATAAGGTGCATCGGTTTCCAGAAGCAGCCGGTCGAGCGGGATCGCCGGTAACAGCTCACGAAGCGCCAGCCCGCGACGTTCATCGCAAACCCAGCCGGTAATGCCCAGATAAAGCCCGCGATCCAGACACTCAAGCGCCTCCTGGCGTGAACCGGTAAAACAGTGCAGCACCGCGCCAGGCAGTTTATCCAGCCACGGTTCCAGCAGAGCGAGGAAACGCTCATGCGCGTCGCGACAGTGCATAAACACCGGCATTTCAAGCTCGGCCGCCAGCGCAAGCTGGGCGGTAAAGGCTTTTTCCTGTTCGGTTGGAGTGGAAAAGTTACGGTTGAAATCGAGTCCGCATTCTCCAATGGCCACCACCTCAGGCGTTTTCGCCAGCCGGTGAATGATTTCTGCGCTCTTCGGCGTCCACTGGCTACTGTCGTGAGGATGCACGCCGGCGGTAGACCAGCAGCGCTCGTAGCGTTGCGCCAACTGCTGCGCCTGCTCGCTTTCATGGAGGTTGGTGCCCGTCAGCAGCAATCCGTTCACCCCGGCGGCAAACGCGCGCGCAACCACCTCATCACGATCTTTCGCAAACTGCGAACTGGTCAGGTTAAGTCCGATATCAAACATGCAAATCCCCATGTAACAACCGCCCTGACGGGCGGCTGGTTTTACTCTTCAGTGGTCTTGTCCGACCTATCGTCTTCGTCATCCGCGCGACGACCTTTCCCCACGTAGAAACGCGAGAAGAAGACGCCGACCTCAAACAGGCAGTACATCGGTATGGCCAGCAGGGTCTGGGAGAAAACATCCGGCGGAGTCAGCAGCATGCCAACCACGAATGCGCCGACCAGGATATAGGGACGCTTCTTACGCAGGTCATCCGGCGTCGTGACCCCTACCCAGCACAGCAGCACAATGGCCACCGGTACTTCGAAGGCCACGCCAAACGCCATAAACAGCGCCATCACAAAGCTGAGGTAGCTGGCGATATCCGTCGACACCTGAACCCCTTCCGGCGCGGTGTGCGTCAGGAACCCGAAAGCCAGCGGGAAGACGACGAAATAGGCAAACGCCATGCCGATATAGAACAGCAGAGAACTGGAGATCAGCAGCGGGATCACCAGCTTGCGTTCATGCTTATACAAGGCCGGGGCGACAAACGCCCAGACCTGATACAGAATGACTGGCGCAGAGGCGATCAACGATACCCAGAAGGTGAGCTTGATGGGGGTAAAGAACGGAGAAGCCACGTCCGTCGCAATCATCGTTGCGCCCAGCGGCATCTGCTTGATCAACGGTGCAGAGACAACCTGGTAGATATCATTGGCGAAATAGACCAGGCATAAAAAAATCACGAAAACCGCAATAATGCAGTTTAACAGGCGCTTACGCAGCTCAATGAGGTGCGTAATGAGCGGTTGAGTATCATCTACTGCCATGTTTACGCTTTATCACTCGACGAGGGGGATGATTCGGAAACAGGTGCGACGGGCTTCGCTTCAGCCGCTTTAACCGCGGGCTCTACTGATTGCGCCTGTTTTTTCACTTCGGCTTCCTGCGGCGTCTGTTCTGGGGCGTCAACCTGATGTTCAGCGCTGGCTGGCGTAACGCCCTCACGCTGCGCCTCGCTGCCCTTCACCACCGGGTTATGAATGGTGTTGGCTTCATCGCTCGCTTTTTCAGGGTCGTTGACGCTGTATGAGCGCTTCATGGACTCTGCCGCTTCGCGCAGTTCATCCATTGAGGCTTTCAGTTCCGGCGTCAGGTTATCCATGCTCGCCTTCTCGACCTTTTTCAGGCTTTCCTGGAATTCCTGCAGCTTAAGTTCCTGCGCCAGCTCATTCTGTACGGTGGACGCCAGCGAACGAAGCGCACGCACCCACCCCGCAACCGTTTTTACTGCAACGGGTAAACGCTGTGGACCCAACACAATCAGGCCAATCACGAAGACCAGCAGCAGCTCACCAAAACCAATGTCGAACACGACTTACACCTGCTCTTTATCGTGGCGTTTAGCGTCTTCCTTTTTCGCATCATCCTGCTTGTCGGAGATGGACTTAGCAGTAAAATCAGCGTCCTGGCTGGATTTATCCTGCTTGTTCTCATCATCGCTCATCGCTTTTTTGAAGCCTTTGATAGACGCGCCCAGATCGGACCCAATGGAACCGAGCTTTTTGGTGCCAAACAGCAGCACGACGATGACGGCAATGATCAACAATTGCCAGATACTGATACCACCCATACATATTCCTCAGTGATAGATGATTAAGGAGTCAGACCGCATTATACGTATGCGGCCTGGTGATAGCGACGCCTGCTCAGCGCGTCTTTCTCCAGCCAACGAACCAGACCACGATCCCGGCGGCCATCAGCCAGGCGGGCATCATCTGCCAGTCCGGACGGTTGATTAACAGCAACGTACCGCTTAACAGCAGGGTTGCGCCAATGCCAAACAGATAGCGAGACTGGCCCTGACGAACCCGGTTTGACTGAAGCTCGTGGGCGATTTTATCCATGCTGAGCTGAAGGTTCTTGCTCTGACGCAAACTGTCATAGACCAGTTCAGGAAGCTCCGGCATCTTCTCAACCCAGAACGGTGCTTTCTCTTTGAATGCCCGCACCAGAGCCGGAATGCCAACCTGATCTTTAATCCAGGATTCAAGGAACGGTTTCGCCGTCTTCCACAAGTCTAACTGAGGATAGAGCTGTCGACCTACACCTTCAACGTAAAGTAATGTTTTCTGAAGTAAAACAAGCTGTGGCTGCACTTCCATGTTGAAGCGACGAGCGGTGTTAAACAGGTTCAGCAGCACGTGGCCGAAAGAGATTTCCGCCAGCGGTTTTTCAAAAATCGGTTCGCAGACGGTACGGATAGCAAACTCAAACTCTTCGACGTTGGTGTCCGGCGGAACCCATCCGGAATCAACGTGCAGTTCAGCCACTTTACGGTAATCGCGATTAAAGAAGGCAATAAAGTTTTCAGCCAGATAGCGTTTATCTTCTTTGTTCAGCGAGCCTACAATCCCGCAGTCAATGCCGATGTACTGCGGATCTTCAGGATGCTCGTAGCTGACGAAGATATTGCCCGGGTGCATGTCTGCGTGGAAAAAGCTGTCGCGGAATACCTGGGTAAAGAAGACCTGCACACCGCGCTCGGCCAGCAGCTTCATGTTCGTTCCCTGTTTCTCCAGGGCAACCACATCCGAGACGGGGATCCCGTAGATTCGCTCCATCACCATCATATTCTGGCTGCAGTAGTCAGAGTAGACTTCGGGTACATAGAGCATCGGGCTGTTTTCAAAGTTGCGGCGCAGCTGAATGGCGTTTGCTGATTCGCGCAGCAGGTTAAGCTCATCAATCAGGGTTTTTTCATACTCCCGTACCACCTCCATCGGACGCAGACGACGCCCGTCCGGAAGCAAACGCGGTACCCAGCGCGCCAGACGGTAAATCAGCTTCATGTCTGCTTTGATGATCGGCAGGATGTCCGGGCGAATGACCTTAATCACCACTTCTTTGCCGTTTTCTTTCAGACGCGCAGTGTGCACCTGCGCGATAGAGGCTGACGCCAGGGGATGAATATCGAAATCGTCAAACCAGGTCTCGACAGGAATATTGCCCATCGCCTCTTCAATTTGCTTTTTCGCGCGCGCACCGTCAAACGGCGCAACGCGATCCTGCAGCAGCGCGAGTTCATCAGCAATGAGCGGCGGGAAGAGATCGCGGCGGGTCGATAGCATCTGCCCGAATTTAATCCATACCGGGCCGAGCTCCTGCAGCGCCAGACGCAGACGCTCACCCAGCGGCTGACCTTTATGGCGATTGGGCATCCAGAACAGCATCCGCCGCCAGATACGCAGCGGCAGCGTAATGCGCATTTTGGGGATAAGCTCGTCGAGCCCGTAGCTCAAAAAGGTGCGAATGATGAAGTAGAGGCGCCGAATTTCACCAGGCGTCATTTGCCCTCCAGTTTTTCCAGCCGTTTGGTTAACGCATCAACCGCACGTTCAACAGCAGCGGTCTCTTCCGCAAACCACGCCACTTCCAGTGGTCCGGGCGCCATTCGCCACTCCTCCGTCAGCACTTCCGCCGCATAGCGTTGCTGTCGCTGCAGGCTTTTACGCAGGAAAGCCGTTCCGCCATGCAGGGCTTTACCGATCCCTTCAGCGGCAATGTCACCAATAAACGGTGCGAGCAGCTCTGCCGGATCGAACTCCGCCAGATCGGTGAGCGCCACGAAGCTCTGGACAACCTGAATGTCGCCTTCCACTTCCAGCTCACCGCTGCGGATCAGCGCCGTTAATTGCTGACGGTCGCGCAGTTTAGGCAACACGCTCATGTGCGTGATGACCGAACAGTCGGCTTCACCTTCCCACTCACCCAGGACGTCAAGCTGGCGTTCGCTAAAGACCAGCACAAGCGGCGTCGAGAACTCTTTTAAAACAATGCGTAATACCTTCCCGTTAAGCCGCTGGCGTGCGGCTTTTAGCGCCGGCGCGCGATAGAGAAAGGCATTCAGTACGTTCTCGATGCCTGCGGTGACTAAGGGTTTAAAGGGCACGGGACACCTCCACTCAGAACTTGTAACCGCGATGCAGTGCGACGACACCTGCCGTCATGTTGAAATACTCAACGTTTTCAAACGCAGCATCCTGCATCATGGCTTTTAAGGTGTCCTGATCCGGGTGCATACGAATGGATTCTGCCAGATAGCGGTAGCTTTCGGCGTCGTTTGCGACCAGTTCACCAATACGCGGCAGAACGTGGAAGGAATAGGCGTCGTAAGCTTTGCTCAGGGGCTCGATAACCGGTTTGGAGAACTCAAGCACCAGCAGACGTCCACCCGGCTTCAGCACGCGATACATGGAGCGCAGCGCTTTTTCTTTGTCGGTGACGTTACGCAGACCGAAGGAGATTGTGATGCAGTCAAAGGTATTATCCGGGAACGGCAGCGCTTCGGCGTTCGCCTGCACATACTCCACATTCCCCACCACGCCGATGTTACGCAGCTTCTCGCGTCCCATTTTCAGCATGGAGTCATTGATGTCGGCCAGAACAACACGCCCGGTTTCGCCCACCAGACGGGAGAATTTCGCGGTTAAATCGCCCGTACCGCCGGCGAGATCCAGCACCGTTTGTCCACGACGCACACCGCTACAGTCAATGGTGAAGCGCTTCCACAAGCGATGAATGCCGAACGACATCAGGTCATTCATCACATCGTACTTCGCCGCCACGGAATGAAATACGTGGGCCACCATGTCAGCTTTCTGCGCTTTGGCGACAGTCTGAAAGCCAAAGTGCGTTGTGTCTTGTGAATCGTCAACCATCTCAGAGCCTGCTTATCAGTAAAATGTCCGTGAAGTGTAACAGATTGGGCGCGATTGCCCTACGTTTCAACCACCGCGAAAGAAACGCGCTGGCTGCGCGTCGGGTGAGTGCGTCGCTGCTAACGCGTTGTCTTCACTGCGTGTCTTTTGTTCATCCGCCCCTTCGCGCAGGCGAAACTCTTCGTCCTGCGCGGTAGCCTGTTCAACCAATTCCGGATTAATCTCGCGTTTCACCTCCACCCCAAGGCCGCGGAAGGCTTCGGCCTGCACCAGCAGATTACCTCGCCCGGAGGCGAGTTTTTTCATCGCCTGGCGGTAGTTATCCTGCGCGCGGTCCAGGCTCTGCCCGACCGAAGACATATCGTCCACGAAGAGGCGCATTTTGTCGTATAGCTTGCTGGCACGATCGGCTATCTGCTGCGCATTGCGGCTCTGGTGCTCATACCGCCACAGGTTAGCAATGGTGCGTAAGGCCACCAGCAGCGTGGTGGGGCTGACCAGCATAATGTTATTTTTGAGCGCTTCGGTGATCAGTTCCGGCTGTCTGTCGAGCGCCAGCAGAAACGCGGGCTCTACCGGGATAAACATCAGGACATAGTCCAGTGAGCGCAGGCCGGGCAGCTGCTGGTAGTCTTTTCTGCCTAGCAGGCGAATGTGATTACGCACGGATGCAATGTGCTCCTGCAGGGCAGACTCGCGCGTGTAGTCATCCTCCGCATTGAAGTAACGCTCATACGCCACCAGCGTCATTTTGGCGTCAATTACCACATCTTTACCCTGCGGCAGTCGTACGATGACATCCGGCTGCATGCGCGAGCGGGCATCGTTTTCGATACTCACCTGCGTTTCGTATTCATACCCTTCCCGCAGGCCCGAGGCTTCCAGGACGCGGGTCAGCACCACTTCTCCCCAGTTGCCCTGGGTTTTGTTATCCCCTTTAAGCGCACGGGTGAGGTTGACCGCCTCTTGCGCCATTTGCGCATTCAGCTGCTGAAGATTGCGGATCTCATGCGCCAGCGTGTGCCGCTCGCGGGCCTCCTGACCAAAGCTGTCCTGCACCTGGCGGCGAAAACCGTCCAGCTGTTCGCGCAGGGGCGTCAGCAGGCTGTTCAGGCTCTGGCGGTTCTGTTCATCAACGCGGCGGTTGCTGTGCTCGAAAATACGGTTAGCGAGGTTTTCAAACTGTTCGCTGAGGCGCTGCTCGCTGTTGAGCATCTGGCGGATTTTGTCTTCCGCATGCAGTTGCGTGGATTCCAGACGGGTGGTCACTTCGCGGAGATCGGCCTCCAGCGAGGTGTTGATATCACGCAGGTTGCGCAGCTCGTTATTGAGTAACTCGCACTCCTCTCGCCAGTGGTCACTCAGCGCAAGCTGCTGCTTTGCCGCACTTAATTCGGCGACTATCTCTTCACGCTCTGCCAGCTGATCGGCCTTCTGCTGCGCATGTTGATAGCTGGAAATAAGCCAGCCTATCGCCACGCCCGCCAGCGCAATCACCGCATAAATCAGGACTGAGATATCCACAATGCCCCCTGCATCAACGTATTACCCGCACAAAATAAGATTGTGCTGTATAAACGTCCAGTTTGAAAGGGTTTTCCTGCGAGGCGCTACGCAAAAAATAAAGGCCGAACGTGTCGGCCTTTGATTTCGAAGGGAGAGGATTAGATCAGGCGACGCGCGGCTTCAACCACGATTTTCACCGCATGGCTTTCGGTCTGCTTCATGGTTTCAGCGTTCGGGATCTCCTGCTGGGTACGGTTGACGATAACGCCCGCCACCATACCGGCACGCAGACCCTGGCTTGCGCACATGGTCAGCAGCGTTGCGGATTCCATTTCGTAGTTCATCACGCCCATGGACTGCCACTCTTCCATTGAGCCTTTGAAACGGCTTACCACGCGGCCAGAGAAGG
Organism: Enterobacter sp. WCHEn090032; assembly: GCF_003986875.1. Lineage (NCBI taxonomy): Bacteria > Pseudomonadati > Pseudomonadota > Gammaproteobacteria > Enterobacterales > Enterobacteriaceae > Enterobacter > Enterobacter sp. WCHEn090032. The sequence goes on along the minus strand of NZ_RXRN01000020.1, from coordinate 64,664 downwards.
TGTCGTAACGCTCCTGGCCTGGGTAGAAGGTATCGGAAGAGGCGGTTACGCCCACATGCGTGGTGGCGCCCACAGATTTCGCGGCCTCAACCAGCGCAGTGGTGCATTCGAAGTCGGCCACTGCCGGGAATTCCATTGGCGCAAAGTGCAGACTTGCGCCGTCCAGGCGCACGGACGCGGTCGTGACCAGCACGTCGCCGACGTTGATATGCGGCTGAATAGCGCCAGTGGTACCGATACGCAGGAAAGTACGAATGCCCAGCTGCGCCAGCTCTTCAACGGCAATAGAAGTAGACGGGCCACCGATACCGGTAGAACAGACGATCACGGCTTTACCATCCAGCTCTGCGCGCCAGGTGGTGAATTCACGATGGGCTGCCAGCTTAACCGGCTTATCCATCAGCGCGGCGATCTTTTCCACACGCTCAGGATCGCCCGGGACGATCGCGAGCGTAGCCCCTTGTAAATCGTTTTTGGTGAGGCCGAGATGAAAAACATCAGACTTAGACATAGGTGACTCCTCTGTGGGTCGGTTAGTCAGAAGAAGTAAAACGGTACTTTACAGAAGCAATACGCATAATTTCGTGACACAACTCACCATGACCGAAAATGATTGCAGTTAATTTCCATAAAATAGTGATTTACATCACATTAACAAGTTATATCGTTGGGCGCTGCACAAAAGATAGACCGTTTAAGGCACTGTGAGTTGTTAACCTGGTGTCTATATTTACCTTTGCGCTAACTCATTGGTACGGAGAATGCCATGACTGAAAAAACCGGTTTTGCACCTGCTGCGGCCCCGCATGCCTCAACCATCGTCTCAACGTCTGAAGAGGCCATCACGGCGGGTGAGACCTCTATTCCCTCGCAGGGAGAGAATATGCCTGCTTACCACGCACGCCCAAAATCAGCAGATGGCCCGTTGCCCATCGTGATCGTGGTTCAGGAAATTTTCGGCGTTCACGAACATATTCGCGACCTCTGCCGCCGACTGGCGCTGGAGGGTTACCTGGCCGTTGCGCCTGAACTCTACTTCCGGCAGGGCGATCCCGACGACTACAGCGACATCCCCACATTGCTCAGCAATCTGGTGAGCAAAGTCCCGGACGCGCAGGTCATGGCCGATCTCGACCACGTTGCCAGCTGGGCGGCGCGCAACGGGGGCGATCCGCACCGGCTGCTGGTCACCGGTTTCTGCTGGGGCGGACGCATCAGCTGGCTGTATGCCGCACATAACCCGCAGCTGAAAGCTGCTGTCGCCTGGTACGGCAAACTGGTGGGCGAAAAAACGCTGAATTCACCGAAACATCCCGTGGATATCGCCACGGAGCTGAATGCCCCCGTATTAGGGCTGTATGGCGGTCAGGACACCGGTATCTCCCTTGATTCGGTAGAGACCATGCGCCATGCGCTCCGTGCGGCCAATGCGAAGGCCGAGATTGTGGTCTATCCGGATGCCGGGCATGCCTTTAACGCTGATTATCGCCCGAGCTATCACGCGGAATCGGCTAAGGATGGATGGCAGCGGATGCTTACATGGTTCCGTCAGTACGGTGGTAAAAAAGGGTAAGCCTTTCCCATTGTCATGACGCATAAGGAGTGCGTGTTATGGAGCAATCCCTCTCGTTTCCACGCGGTTTTCTCTGGGGCGGCGCCATTGCCGCCAACCAGGCTGAAGGGGCATGGAACGTGGACGGCAAAGGGCCGTCCGTGGCAGACGCCGTCGCCTGGAAACCCAACCTGTCCGTAAAAGATTACAGGGGTCATATGGCCCTGACGGACGAGAACATTCGTGATGCGTTTGAAGGCAACCATGACGCGCGCTACCCGAAGCGCCGCGGCATCGATTTTTATCACCACTATAAAGACGACATCGCCCTGTTTGCTGAGATGGGTTTTAAGGTGCTGCGCGTCTCCATTGCCTGGTCGCGCATTTTCCCGACCGGAGAGGACGCTACGCCCAACGAGGCCGGGCTGCAGTTTTATGAAGAGATGTTCCGCGAGCTGCGTCGTCGTCACATCGAGCCGCTGGTCACCCTCTCCCACTATGAAATGCCGCTGGCGCTGAGCGAAAAATATAACGGCTGGGTACATCGCAACGTGGTGGATGCCTTTGTCCGCTTCAGCAATGTTTGTTTTGACCGCTATAAAGATCTGGTGCGTTACTGGCTGACCTTTAACGAAATAGACAGTATTCACCGTCATCCGTTTACCACGGCGGGTATTCGCGAAGAGAAGAGCGCACCGGGTCAGGCAAAACAGGATATTTATCAGGGACTACATCATCAGTTTGTCGCCTCAGCGCTGGTGACGCGCGACTGCCACGCCAAAATTCCCGGCAGCCAGGTCGGTTGCATGCTGACAAAACTGACCACCTATCCGCACAGTTGCCGCCCGGAAGACGTTGAAGCTACGCTGAAGAAAAACCTGGAGAACTATTTTTATGCCGACGTGCAGGTATTTGGCGACTACCCGCCGCTGATCCTGCGCGATCTGGAAAGACAAAATATCCATATTGAAATGCACCCTGACGATCGGCGTATTTTAAAGGAGCATACCGTCGATTTCGTCTCCTTTAGTTACTATATGTCGATGACCGAATCGACACAGCCGGACGCCGAACGTATTCCCGGCAATACCGTGCTCGGCGTGAAAAACCCTTATCTGCCTGCGTCGGAATGGGGCTGGCAGATTGATCCCCTTGGGCTGAAAATCTCGTTGCTGGAGCTGTATGACCGTTACCGGAAACCGCTGTTTATCGTTGAAAACGGTCTGGGCGCGAAGGATGTGGTCGAAAACGGCAAGATCCACGATAGCTATCGCATCGACTATTTCCGCGCCCACTTTGAACAAACGCTGGCGGCGATTAATGAAGGGGTGGAGGTAATGGGGTTCACCACATGGGGGTGTATCGACATTATTAGCGCAGGCACCTCGCAGATGTCGAAGCGCTATGGCTTTATCTATGTCGATCAGGACGATGAAGGCAACGGCACGTTAAAACGGCTAAAAAAAGACTCCTTCTGGTGGTACCAAAGAGTGATTGCCAGCAACGGCGCAGACCTGAGCTAAGTATGCGCAGGCCGGGCAGACGCCCGGCCATCGCGCGTCGTGGCTACGCCTGACGCAAATTCTGTGCCGCCTTCACCATATTCGCCAGCGCCGCGCGGGTTTCCGGCCAGCCGCGGGTTTTCAGGCCGCAGTCCGGGTTCACCCACAGACGCTCAGCCGGAATGCGCTGGGCGGCTTTCTTTAGCAGGGCTTCGATCCACTCCACGCTCGGCACGTTCGGGGAGTGGATGTCGTACACGCCAGGTCCGATTTCGTTCGGGTAGTCGAACTCTTCGAACGACTCCAGCAGTTCCATATCTGAACGCGAGGTCTCGATGGTGATCACATCAGCGTCCAGCGCGGCGATCGAATCCATGATGTCGTTAAATTCGCAGTAACACATGTGGGTGTGGATCTGGGTGTCGTCCTTCGCCACCGCAGCGTTGATGCGAAACGCCTCCACGCCCCACTTCAGGTAGGCCTCCCAGTCGCTGCGGCGCAGCGGCAGACCTTCACGCAGAGCCGGTTCGTCAATCTGGATGATGCCAATGCCTGCGGCTTCGAGATCCGCCACTTCATCACGCAGCGCCAGCGCGATTTGCTTCGCGATGGTTTCACGGGACACATCTTCACGCGGGAAGGACCAGCAAAGAATGGTCACCGGGCCGGTCAACATCCCTTTCACGGGCTTGTCGGTCAGGGACTGGGCGTATTTCGCCCACTCCACGGTGATGGGTTCCGGGCGGCTGATATCACCGATGACCACCGGCGGCTTCACGCAACGGGAGCCGTAGCTCTGCACCCAGCCATTCTGGGTGAACACGAAACCGTCCAGATGCTCACCGAAGTATTCCACCATGTCGTTACGCTCGGCCTCCCCGTGCACCAGTACGTCCAGACCTAAGCGCTCCTGCTCCACAATCGCCTGTTTGATGTGTTCGGCGATACCGGTACGGTAGTGATTCGCGTCCAGGTTGCCTTTTTTGAAGTCCAGGCGCAGGCCGCGGATCTCGGTGGTCTGCGGGAAAGAACCAATCGTGGTGGTCGGCCACGCAGGCAGGTTGAAGCGCGCGCGCTGCGCTTCGGCACGCACCTCATACGGGCTCTGACGCTGGCTGTCCTGGGCGGTGATGGCCGCCAGACGTTTCTCCACAGCCGGGTTGTGAACACGAGCCGAGTGACGGCGCGCCTGGATGGGTGCGCTCCATTCGCTAATCGCCGTCGTGTCACCGCTGTTCAGGGCGTCACGCAGCAGGGCCAGCTCCTCACACTTTTGCAGGGCAAAGGCGAACCAGCTCTTCACTTCCGCATCCAGACGGGTTTCTACGCTGAGATCAATCGGGCTGTGCAGCAGGGAGCAGGAAGAGGCGACCCACAGTTCACGTTTGTCTGCGATGTCTTTAATCTGCGCATATTTCTCCGTCAGATCGGCGCGCCAGACGTTACGCCCGTTCACCAGGCCGGCAGAGAGCAGCCAGTCCGCTGGCAGCCGTTTATGCAGCTCTGCCACATCATCGTTACCGTGTACGAGGTCGACGTGCAGACCCTGCACCGGCAGCGCGGTAATCGTCTTCAGGTTTGGCGTCACGCCTTCGAAATAGGTGGTCAGCAGGAGCTTCACCTGCCCCGCAAGCGCATCATATGCCGGTTTGAAGGCAGAGAGCCATGCCTGCGGCAGCTCCAGCACCAGCGCAGGTTCGTCGATCTGCACCCACTGAATGCCGCGCTTGCCCAGCTCAATCAGGACCTGTTTGTAGACCGGCAGAATATCGTTGAGCAGGCTCAGACGATCGAACTGTTCCCCTTTCACTTTACCCAGCCACAGGTAGGTTACCGGCCCCAGCAATACGGGCTTCACCTGGTGACCCAACGCCAGCGCTTCGTCTACTTCATCAAGAAGCTGCGTCCAGGTCAGTTTGAACTGCTGACCTTTTACGAACTCCGGCACCATATAGTGATAGTTGGTGTTAAACCACTTGGTCATTTCCGCCGCTGCCGCTGGCTCACCCGTTGGCGCACGGCCACGGCCGATGCGGAACAGGGTATCGATATCTACCGATCCATCGCTGTTCTGATGACGAGCCGGCACGTTGCCAAGCAGCAGGCTGGTCGTCAGAACATGGTCGTACCAGGCGAAATCGCCCACCGGCAGCAGGTCAATGCCCGCCTGTTTTTGCTGATCCCAGTGACGGGCGCGCAGCTCGCGTCCCACCGCCAGCAGCTCTTCACGGGTGGCGTTTCCCGCCCAGTAGCTTTCTTGCGCTTTTTTCAGCTCGCGACGCAGGCCAACGCGAGGGAAACCGAGAGTGTGATTGCGGATGGTCATGTGTTCTTCCTCTAATTAATTGTAAATCCTTTGGATTTTGAATTCAGGGAAGGCGGCAAGTTTGCTCATCCCCGGGAGCTTACATGAGTAAGTGACCGGGGTGAGTAAACGCAGCCAACGCACCATAAATTTAAAAGACGAAGGATTTTAGACGTCCAGATGTTTACACTTCTATAATTGGCGGTTACTGTATATTCCTCAAGCGCAAAATGTTCATGCCGAAGTGAAGGACTTTCATGATCGAGATAAAACACCTGAAAACGCTCCAGGCGTTACGGAACTGCGGCTCGCTCGCGGCGGCGGCGGCCACGCTGCACCAGACCCAATCCGCCCTTTCTCACCAGTTCAGCGATCTGGAACAACGCCTCGGCTTTCGTCTTTTTGTGCGTAAGAGCCAGCCGCTGCGCTTTACGCCGCAGGGCGAGATCCTGTTGCAGCTGGCGAATCAGGTCCTGCCGCAGATCGCCAGCGCGCTGCAGGCGTGTAACGAACCGCAGCAGACCACACTGCGTATCGCCATTGAGTGCCACAGCTGTATCCAGTGGCTGACCCCCGCGCTTGAGAACTTCCGCCAGAAGTGGCCACAGGTGGAAATGGACTTTAAATCCGGCGTGACGTTCGACCCGCAGCCCTCGCTGCAGCAGGGCGAGCTGGATCTGGTGATGACGTCCGATATTCTGCCGCGCAGCGGCCTGCACTATTCACCGATGTTTGATTATGAAGTGCGCCTGGTGCTGGCGCCGGACCATCCGCTGGCGGCCAAAACGCGCATCACGCCGGAAGACCTGGCGACAGAAACGCTGCTGATTTATCCCGTTCAGCGCAGTCGTCTGGATATCTGGCGTCACTTCCTGCAGCCGGCAGGCATTAGCCCGCAGCTGAAAAGCGTGGATAACACCCTGCTGTTGATTCAGATGGTGGCGGCCAGAATGGGTATCGCAGCGCTGCCGCACTGGGTGGTGGAGAGTTTTGAACGCCAGGGCCTGGTGGTCACCAAAACCCTGGGTGAAGGACTGTGGAGCCGGCTGTACGCCGCCGTGCGCGATGGCGAGCAGCGACAGCCCATTACAGAGGCGTTTATTCGCTCAGCGCGGAACCACGCGTGCGACCATCTTCCGTTTGTGCGGAGCGCGGAGCGACCCAGCGGCGATGGACCCACAGCGAAGCCAGGATCACCGTTCCCCCAATAAGGAAGCTCGGCCAGTGCGGCTGTTGCTGCCAGATGGCGAGGTTGACCAGCAGCCCCGCCGGGACATGCACGTTGTTCATGATCCCCAGCGTACCGGCGTCGACCTGGGTCGCGCCGTAGTTCCACATGAAGTATCCCAGCCCTGAAGCCACCACGCCCAGCCAGACCAGAACGCCCCACTGCACGTTTGTGGTTGGCAGTTTTTGCGGGTTACCGAGCATAAACCACGCCGCCACCGCAACAATCGCAGCCCCCATATAGAACCAGGCGAACGCGTTATGCTGCGGCATCGGACGGGTTTCCATCAGACGTTTGTAGCCCACCATGCCGATGGCGAAACTGATGTTGGCGAGCTGGACGAACATCAGCCCGGTCCAGAAGTGATCGCTCACTTTGTCGTAGCGAATAATCGCCGCGCCAATCACCGCCAGTGCCGCGCTCAGCAGGTATCCCCAGCGCAGGCGGCGCCTGCTGAGCAGGTCGTAAATCAGCGTGATATAGAGCGGCGTAAGCACGGTGAACAGCAGGAATTCAGAGACGGACAGGTAGACGTAAGCCCGGAAGCTAAACAGATACATGATGCCGAGCTGCATCGCCCCCACCAGCATATACAGCACGATCGTTTTCAACGATTGCCCGCGCGTACGCAGAAACGGCAGGAACACCAGCGCCGCCAGCCCCACGCGCATCAGCACCGAGAAGTAGCTGTCGACTGAACCGGCAAGGTATTCGCCAATCAGGCTAAAGGAGAAGGCCCACAGGATAGTGGTGATAATGAGTAGCGCCACAATGCTTGTCTCTCAGAAATAAGGAGAGGCATTGTAGCGAACTCTTTAGTTGACAACTGAACAATAAAGAACCGAATGAAGATTATTCAAGGAACAGTTTGCGCAGATACTTCGGTACCGCGTTATCAGCGTTAGAACCAATCACTTCCAGTTCCGGGTGCAGATCTTTCAGACGCTGGTGCGCGTTCTGCATGATACAGCCCTTACCTGCCATCGAAAGCATTTCGGCATCGTTCATGCCGTCACCAAAGGCGATACAGTCTTTCAGCCCGAAGCCCAGACGTTTCGCGACCGCTTCCAGGGCGTGGCCTTTGGAGACACCTCCCGCCATCACTTCCAGACAGGTCAGCGTTGAGAAGCTGACATTAACGCGATCGCCCCAGCGGGCGTTGATCGCCTGTTCCAGCGGGAGCAGCTCTTCATGGCTGTCGCAGGTGAAGAACACTTTACTGATGCCATCCGGCTCCAGCAGACCTGGTTCATACAGGGAGTAGTTGAATACCGCTTCTTTGAAGAAACGCATTTCATCCGGGCGATGGCGGTTCATGAACCAGTCGTCATCGCGGTAAACGTTAGTGACGATAGCCGGATTATTGTGCACCACACCGAACAGATCGGCAGCAATATCGCGATCCAGGTTGTGCGTAAAGATCAGATTGCCGTCGGTATCATGTACGCGCGCACCGTTGGAGGTGATCATGTACGATTTGATCTCAAGATTATCGCGGATCTGCCCCACGTCTACGTGGTGGCGGCCGGTGGCAAACACAAAGTTCACGCCCCGGGCAGTCAGCAGCTTTAAGGTCTCTTTCGCGTAAGGCGACAGGGTGTGGTCGGGGGAGAGCAGCGTGCCATCTAAATCAGATGCAACAACCTGGTACATAGGAAAATTTAACCTCAATAGACAATCAGTTATGCCGGTCGAAAAACTCGACGATGGCGTTAAGCGCGACTGAGCGCATAGCGTCCTTTTCAAAAAGGATCTCATGGTACGCGCCGTTGATAACCAACGGTTTTCCCCCTTCACAAGGGTGGCCGGCGGCAGCGCGGAGTTCACAAAAGCGGTCATGCATGCGGTTATCCACCACACGCTCTTCTTCAGCCTGAATCAGGAGGGTTGGCGTGTCATCATTCGTGACGCCTGCCAGAACCTGCTCACCGGCAAGGATCCCTTCCCGTACCCAGTGATATGTCGGGCCGCCCACGCGCAGGCGCGGCTCATCGGCATAAAAACGCAGGTTACGACGATAGCGCTGTCGGCTGTGCGTCAGGACGTTCATCGCAAAGGGCAATGCTCGCCAGCGCCCCGTTCCGATGGCATAGCCTTCCCGAATGCGCTGATGGCCCTCAGCCCAGTCGAGAATATGACGTACCATCCAGTCAGGAAAACGCATGACGATGCCATACATCGGCGCGGTGAGCGCAATGGCGTCGCACTGATGCGGGTGGCGCTGTAAGAACAGCGTTGAAATCGCACCGCCCATCGAGTGTGCCAGGATATAGCGCTTCCGCCAGGGGCCAGGCTCGACCTCCTGCTGCCAGAACGCGGCGAGATCGTCGACGTAATCACTGAAGTTATCCACATGGCCGCGATGCGTGTCCGATAACAGGCGGCCGGAAAGCCCCTGCCCGCGATGGTCAATAATCAGCACATCGAAGCCAAGATGGAACAGGTCATAGGCCAGTTCGGCGTATTTGACGTAGCTCTCGATACGTCCGGGGCAGACCACAATGACCCGGTCATTTTTCTTATCGCGAAAACGCACAAAGCGTACCGGAATACCACCGACACCCGTAAACTCATCTTCCTCACGCTGGCGCCAGAAATCGGTCAGCGGCCCCATGGAGAAAGCAGCAAATGCGTTTTCTCGTGTTTCCCAGTCCTTTTTCTGCTGAAACATCGGGTTTCTACTCACCTAAGCCAAGGAATATCGTTTTTTCGTCACCGGTCACAAAATGACTCAACAATAGCGTATTGTGGCATAAAAACAGACGATTCGGGAGTTTCAAATGACCTTCGAGTGGTGGTTCGCTTACCTGCTGACATCCATCATCCTTAGCCTTTCACCAGGCTCGGGCGCCATTAACACCATGACCACCTCCATTAACCACGGCTATCGCGGTGCGGCGGCGTCGATTGCTGGTTTGCAGACCGGGCTGGGCATTCACATCGTGCTGGTCGGGATTGGTCTGGGCACCCTGTTCTCCCGCTCGGTGCTGGCGTTTGAAGTACTGAAATGGGCCGGGGCAGCGTATCTGATCTGGCTCGGCATCCAGCAGTGGCGCGCGGCAGGCTCCATCAACCTGAACACGCTCGCGCAGACGCAAAATCGTGGCCATCTGTTTAAGCGTGCGGTGTTCGTCAACCTGACCAACCCGAAAAGCATCGTCTTCCTCGCCGCGCTGTTCCCGCAGTTTATCGTGCCGCATCAGCCCCAGGTGATGCAGTACGTGGTGCTGGGCGCGACCACCATTATCGTCGATATCATCGTGATGATTGGTTACGCGACGCTGGCGCAGCGAATTGCGGCATGGATTAAAGGGCCTAAACAGATGAAGGCCCTGAATAAGGTGTTTGGTTCGCTGTTCATGCTGGTTGGCGCGCTGCTTGCGTCAGCGCGTCACGCTTAGCGAGAAATGATGAGATGAATACCGAAGCCAGCGAACAGCGCGCCGGCGAAGCCGTCAATCCACTTCGCGATGCGCTGGTAGCCGCGGCGCATCGCCGGTAAGGCAAACAGGCTTGCCACGATGGTGAACCAGGCAAACGTCTCAACCACGATCAGCAGGAAGATCCCCCAGCGTGCGCCCGCGCCAACGCTGTCGCCGACAAACAGCGAAAAGACAGAGCCGAAATAGATAATCGCTTTCGGGTTCGCCAGGTTGGTCAGCAGACCTTTTACAAAACTGCGGCCGCCCGTTGCCAGCTCAACCTTTGGCTCTTGCGGTTTTTTCTCTTCTTTCTTCAGCGCCCCGCGCAGCATCTGGTAGCCCATCCAGCACAGGTACAGCCCGCCACCGACCATAATGATGTTATGCAGCCAGGCCATTTTCGCCAGAATCAGGTTCAGACCAAGCAGCGCCACCGCCGCCCAGACCATAACGCCCATGGTGATACCCAGCACGCCCATCATCGCCTCTTTGCGGGAGCGGCTGACCGCGGTTTGTGATACGAAGAAGAAGTCAGGACCCGGGCTCATCAGCGCAACGATGTGCACTAACGCCACGGTGAGAAATAGCATTAACATAATTCGCTCGCGGGGAAATAATTCAGTGAGTCACCATCCTGGCACTTTTTCGCCCGGCTGACTACTCCTCATCATCACCGTCAGCATGGGAACGGATAAGCGCCATAAACTCCTTACCAAAACGCTCCAGCTTGCGCGTGCCAACGCCGTTAACGCTGAGCATTTCGCTGGCGCTCAGCGGCATCTGTTCGGCCATCTCGATCAGCGTCGCGTCGTTGAACACCACGTAAGGCGGGATGTTTTCTTCATCGGCGATGGCTTTACGCAGCTTGCGCAGTTTGGCAAACAGCTTGCGGTCGTAGTTGCCGCCGTACGATTTTTGCATCACTCGCGGCTTCAGGGCGACAACGCGCGGCACGGCAAGCTTCAGTTCAACGTCCCCCCTCAGCACCGGGCGCGCGGCTTCGGTGAGCTGAAGCGCGGAGTGCTGGGCGATGTTCTGTGTGGCAAAACCGAGGTGAATCAGCTGACGAATAATGCTGACCCAGTGCTCGTGACTCTGATCCTTGCCAATACCGTAGACAGGCAGCTTGTCGTGGCCCATATCTCGGATACGCTGGTTATTGGCACCACGCAGCACTTCCACCACGTAGCCCATCCCGAAGCGCTGATTCACACGATAAATGGTTGAGAGCGCCTTACGCGCGTCCATCAGACCATCGTACTGTTTCGGCGGATCGAGGCAGATATCGCAGTTGCCACACGGCTCCTGTCGCCCTTCACCAAAGTAGTTGAGCAGCACCAGGCGACGGCAGGTTTGCGCTTCGGCAAATGCGCCCATCGCGTTGAGCTTGTGACGTTCGATATCCTGCAGCTGCCCCTGCGGTTTCTCTTCCAGGCAGCGGCGCAGCCACGCCATATCGGCCGGATCGTAAAACAGCATCGCTTCCGCAGGCAGACCGTCGCGTCCGGCGCGACCGGTTTCCTGATAGTAAGATTCAATATTGCGTGGAATGTCGAAGTGCACCACAAAGCGCACGTTTGGCTTGTTGATCCCCATGCCGAACGCCACCGTCGCCACCACAATCTGCAGGTCGTCGCGCTGGAATTTTTCCTGCACGTCGGCGCGGATGTGGTTTTCCAGCCCGGCATGGTAAGCCGCCGCGCTAAAGCCGCGGTTTTGCAGGCGCGCGGCGGTGTCTTCCACCTTCGCACGGCTGTTGCAGTAGATGATGCCGGACTTGCCGCGCTGCTCCTGCACGTAGCGTAAGAGCTGATCCAGCGGCTTGAATTTTTCCATCAGCATGTAGCGGATGTTGGGGCGGTCGAAGCTGCTGACCTGAATATAGGGGTCGTTCAGCCCCAGCAGGCGAACGATATCCAGACGGGTGGTGTCATCTGCCGTGGCGGTAAGCGCCATAAACGGCAGCTCGGGGAAGCGCTGACGCAGCTGACCGAGTGCGGCGTATTCCGGACGGAAATCGTGTCCCCACTGGGAGATACAGTGCGCTTCATCCACCGCCAGCAGCACCGGATTCCAGTGCGCGAGGTGGTCGAGGAAGTTATCCAGCATCAGGCGTTCGGGCGCGATATACAGCAGGCGGATCTGCCCGGTGCGGCACCCGGCCATCACTTCCTGCTGCTGCTCGCGGGTTTGCGTGGAGTTAAGACAGGCCGCCGCCACGCCGTTGGCGAGCAGCTGGTCCACCTGGTCTTTCATCAGCGAAATCAGGGGCGATACCACCACCGTCAGGCCGTTAAGCACCAGCGCGGGCACCTGATAACAGAGCGATTTACCGCCGCCGGTTGGCATCACCACCAGGCAGTCGCGGCCTTCCAGCACCGTTTCAATGATGGTTTCCTGGCCAGGGCGGAACTGCTGGTAGCCAAAGGTTTCATGCAAAACCTGTTTAGCCAGCGACTCCTGATTCAATACTTCCGCCTGCGCCACATTAACCCCATCTGCGAAAAATAAAACAGGCGCTATTTTCAGCGCCTGAGAGAGAAACTTCAACGTTTAACGCAAAAACATTCGAGCTGTCTAGAGAATGTCGTTCAGCATCACGCCCACGCCGACACGGGTCTGGTTGAAGTTGTAGTCGATAAGCGACTCGCCGTAACCGCTGTAGACCTGCGTATAGATACGCACGTGCTTCGTCATTGGGTAGCTTAAGCCCACTTCCGCACCGCCGTAACCGGTGTTCCAGTTATACTGGCCCTTCGCGCTCAGCACAGCATCGCCCAGCTGATAGCCGACTTTGAGCTGGTAGTAGCCCATGTATTTGGTGATATCCGGGTTGTCATCGGTTTCGCCCACCACATACCACGGCTTCACCTCCACCATCCAGTTGCCATTCTGCGCCATCAGGCGCGTATAGGCGCGGTTCCAGCTACGGGAAGTCGGGTCGGAACGGCCGTTGGAATCGTGGTTAAAGCCCACTTCGACGTCACGCAGTGTCCAGCCCGCAAACTCATAATCCGTTGCAAAACCGAGGAACAGCTGTGGCTCATAGTTGGTTTCACGGAACGGCGAGGACTCGCCGCTGTTAGAGAGCTGCCACCAGGATTTTTGCGTGTAAGACGCGCCCAGCACCGAGTTCGGCCCCAGAATGCCGCGCCAGAACGGGAAGGCCAGGCTGAGCTGGAACTTCACCTCATCTTTACGCGCATTATCAGACCAGTTATAGGAGCTTATCGCCTCTTTGTTGAGGTCACTGGTCTGGGTGTAAATCACGTAGTTGGTATCATACGGATAGAGCGTGAACGGATTGTCATGCTCCTGAAGTAGGTTGGCGATAATGCTGCCGTGAACGGCAGGTTTATCATGCACCTCTTTGATCGTCGCTTCCTGCGCATACGCTGTGAGGGGCAGCGAAACCGCCGCCAGTAACCAGGCCAGATACGTCCGCATCGGTGGTGTTCTCCTGCAAAAGAGTAAATTTCGTTGAATAGTTATGTGCCCGTCATTCTACAGACTTCTGCGACAACTGCTGCATCCTCGTTTCTGAAAGTGGAATTCCTTATTGCTGAGGCATAAAATCAACATTTCATTAACAATAAGGATGTGATGCCTCATGTCAGCCATGCTTACCGCCGATGAAGTGTTAAAACTCGTGGGCGAGATTTTTGTTTACCATATGCCGTTTAACCGTGCGCTGGGACTGGAGCTGGAGCGTTATGAAAAGGACTTTGCCCAGCTGAGTTTCAACAACCAGCCAATGATGGTGGGTAACTGGGCGCAAAGTATTTTACACGGCGGGGTGATTGCCTCCGCGCTGGACGTCGCGGCAGGCCTGGTCTGTGTGGGCAGCACGCTGACCCGCCACGACACCATCAACGAAGACGAACTTCGCCAGCGTCTGGCACGCATGGGCACTATCGACTTACGCGTTGACTACCTTCGCCCGGGGCGCGGAAATCGCTTTACCTGTACCAGCAGCCTGTTGCGCGCGGGCAACAAAGTTGCCGTGGCACGCGTTGAATTACACAACGAGGAACAGGTCTATATCGCCAGCGCAACTGCCACTTATATGGTGGGTTGAGGCTGCAAAATCGGGTAAAATTATTTCACTTTTTTGTAACGGATTTTCCCGATGGATGCTAAACAGACGCGGCAGGGCGTTTTACTCGCCCTTGCCGCTTATTTTATTTGGGGTATCGCCCCGGCGTATTTTAAGCTTATCGCCGACGTTCCGGCCGATGAGATCCTGACTCACCGCGTCATCTGGTCGTTCTTCTTTATGATTGCGCTGATGAGCCTCAGCCGTCAGTGGTCAGGCGTCAAAACGCTGCTGCAAACCCCGAAGAAGATTTTCCTGCTGGCGCTCTCTGCCGTGCTGATCGGCGGTAACTGGCTGCTGTTTATCTGGGCAGTGAATAACCACCACATGCTCGAAGCAAGTCTGGGGTACTTCATTAACCCGCTGGTGAATATTGTGCTGGGGATGATTTTCCTCGGCGAGCGCTTCCGACGTATGCAGTGGGTGGCCGTCATTCTGGCCTTCTGCGGCGTGATGGTACAGCTCTGGACCTTCGGCTCGTTGCCGATTATTGCCCTCGGCCTGGCGTTCAGCTTTGCCTTTTATGGCCTGGTGCGTAAGAAGATAGCTGTCGAAGCACAAACCGGCATGCTGTTTGAAACCCTGTGGCTGCTGCCGGTTGCGGCGATTTATCTTTTCGGCATCGCCGACAGCCCGACCAGCCATATGGGCAGCAACCCGTGGTCGCTGAATTTGATGCTGATGGCGGCAGGTGTGGTAACGACGATCCCACTGCTGTGCTTCACCGGTGCGGCGACGCGCCTGCGTCTCTCTACCCTGGGCTTCTTCCAGTATATTGGCCCGACGCTGATGTTCCTGCTGGCGGTGGTGTTTTACGGTGAAGTGCCGGGTGCGGATAAAATGGTGACGTTCGCCTTTATCTGGGTGGCGCTGGCGATTTTTGTCGCCGATGCGATTTACACCCAGCGCAGGGCCCGCAAAGGAATGTAGGTGTTTTGTAGGGCGGGTAAGCGCAGCGCTACCCGCCAGATGTTTACAGCCAGTTACGACGCTTAAAGTACAGATACGGCGCCAGCCCGGCGAGGATCATAAAGATAATCGCCCCCGGGTAACCAAAGCTCCACTTCAGCTCCGGCATAAACTCAAAGTTCATCCCGTAGCTGGAGGCCACCAGCGTCGGCGGCAGGAACACCACGGATACCACTGAGAAGATCTTGATGATGCGGTTCTGCTCGATGTTGATAAAGCCCATCGCCGCCTGCATCAGGAAGTTGACCTTCTGGAACAGGGATTCGTTGTGCGGCAGCAGGGATTCGATATCGCGCAGGATCTCCCGCGCCTGCTCCAGCTGGCCGCCCGGCAGACGCGCCTTGCGCACCAGGAAATTCAGCGCGCGCTGGGTATCCATCAGACACAAACGCACTTTCCAGCCGATATCTTCCAGCTCCGCCAGGGTGGAGAGCGCTTCGTCGTACTCATCGCCCTGATGGCCTTCCATGATGACACGGCTCAGCTTTTCCAGATCGCTGTAGATGTTTTCAATCTCGTCCGCCAGCTGTTCAATTTTGGTCTCGAACAGGTCGAGCAGCAGCTCCCAGGCATTACCATCATTTAATGGCTGGCTGCGGGCGCGCATGCGGTAGAGACGGAATGCCGGCAGCTCACGCTCGCGCAGGGTAAACAGGCGGCCATCACGAATGGTAAACGCCACGGTGGAGTTTCCCGCGTGGTCTTCAGCATCTTCAAAGAAGAAGAAAGAGTGAATGTGCAAACCGTCTTCGTCTTCAAAAAAACGCGCAGATGCTTCGATGTCTTCCAGCTCCGGGCGTGTCGCCAGGCTTTGTCCCAGCTCAGATTGTACGCGAAGGCGTTCATCGTCGTCCGGCTCGACCAGATCCACCCATACGGCATCAATGAGGGGCTGTGACTCTTCGGCTTCAAGCCGCGTCAGTCGGTTATTTTCGAGTTGAAATGCGCTCAACATGACCGGGACTCCCAATGCAAAAAAAATCGGACAGTTCGGTGGGCACACAGAAACAAATTGGGTTTCAGACCATTAAACAGCCTGACTCAGCGCGACGGGAATAATGCAGTCGCTGACAACCACTAAGGCCATCAGCAAGAGGAGATAGCCTTAGGAGTTGTTCCTGGATGACAGGGAATTGAGCCAGTATCTACTGGGTGTGTCCAAGGCGAATGTCCTCTTAGCGTAATCGTGCGCGCATGTTACGCCAGCTATAACTGTGGCGTCAACACGCAACGGAACGCTGAAGGGCATTAATTGACCTTCAACGTATAAGGTTAGCAGATTATTACAAAATAATGATATTTTTCTGAATGTTACACAGTTTCCAGCTTCGCGTAGGCTGCCACCAGCCATTTGATTCCCTGCCCCTGGAACGCCACCTGCAGGCGGCTGTGCTCACCGCTGCCTTCCAGATTCACAATGGTCCCTTCGCCAAACTTAGAATGGCGCACGCGCTGGCCCAGCTTGTAGCCGGTGTCGGTTTCCGCCATCGGCGATCCCATCCGCTGATGGCTGATCGGACGGCTGATGCTGGCACGCAGACGCACCTCTTCCACGCACTCCTCCGGCAGTTCACCGATAAAGCGCGACGGACGGTGATAGACCTCTTTACCATACAGGCGGCGGGTTTCGGCGTAGGTCAGCGTCAGCTTTTGCATCGCTCGCGTCACGCCGACATAGGCCAGACGACGCTCCTCTTCCAGGCGTCCGCCTTCATCCAGCGACATCTGGCTCGGGAACATCCCCTCTTCCATACCGACGATAAACACCTGCGGGAACTCCAGACCTTTGGCGGAGTGCAGGGTCATCAGCTGAACCGCATCCTGCCAGGTGTCCGCCTGCCCTTCGCCCGCTTCCAGCGCAGCGTGAGAGAGGAACGCCTGCAGCGGCATCAGGTCTTCATCTTCTTCGTTGTAGCTGAACTGGCGCGTTGCCGTCACCAGTTCCTCTAAGTTCTCAATACGGGTCTGGCCTTTCTCACCTTTTTCCTGCTCGTACATGGTTCGCAGGCCGGAGTCTTTAATCACCCGGTCGGTCTGCACGTGCAGCGGCATGTCGGCGGTTTCCTGCGCCAGGGCGTCAATCAGCTCAAGGAAGCGCTGCAGGGCGCTGGCCGCGCGTCCGGCAAGCGCTTTTTCCTGCAGCAGCTCGCGGCACGCCTGCCACAGCGTCAGCTGACGGTCGCGCGAGGCCTGACGCACCACGTCCAGCGTACGGTCGCCAATCCCGCGGGTCGGCGTGTTGACCACGCGTTCAAACGCCGCGTCGTCGTTACGGTTCGCAATGAGGCGCAGATAGGAGAGCGCGTCTTTGATTTCCTGACGTTCGAAGAAGCGCATACCGCCGTAAATGCGGTATGGCATCCCCACCTGCAGCAGCGCCTCTTCCAGCACGCGCGACTGGGCGTTGCTGCGATAGAGAATGGCACACTGTTCCAGCGCGCCACCGTTGTCCTGCCAGGTTTTAATGCGGTTCACCACGAAGCGGGCTTCATCGAGTTCGTTGAAGGCGCAGTAAATCGAAATCGGTTCGCCGTCGACGCCGTCGGTCCACAGTTTTTTCCCCAGACGCCCGTTGTTGTTTTCAATCAGGGCGTTGGCCGCGCTCAGGATATTGCTGGTTGAGCGGTAGTTCTGCTCCAGACGGATGGTCTGTGCACCCGGGAAGTCATTGAGGAAGCGCTGAATATTCTCTACCTGCGCCCCGCGCCAGCCGTAGATTGACTGGTCGTCATCACCCACGATCATCACCTTGCCGGTATCGCCGGCCAGCAGGCGGATCCACGCGTACTGGATGTTGTTGGTATCCTGGAATTCGTCCACCAGAATATTGGTGAAGCGTTCGCGGTAGTGCTGCAGGATATGCGGTTTGTTGAGCCACAGCTCGTGGGCGCGCAGCAGCAGCTCGGCGAAATCCACCAGGCCGGCGCGATCGCACGCTTCCTGATAGGCCTTGTAGACGTTCTGCCAGGTCTGCTCGACCGGGTTGCCGAAGCTCTGAATGTGGTGCGGGCGCAACCCTTCGTCTTTCTGGCCGTTGATGTACCACATCGCCTGACGCGGTGGCCACTGCTTCTCGTCGAGGTTCATCGCCTTGATCAGGCGTTTCAGCAGACGGAGCTGGTCTTCGCTGTCGAGGATCTGGAAATCCTGCGGCAGATTGGCATCCATATGGTGCGCGCGCAGCAGGCGGTGCGCCAGGCCGTGGAAGGTGCCGACCCACATGCCGCCCTGGCTGGTGCCCATCAGCTGGGCGATACGGTGGCGCATCTCCGCCGCCGCCTTGTTGGTAAACGTGACCGCCATGATGGAGTATGGCGAGCAGTTCTCCACGCTCTGCAGCCAGGCGATACGGTGAACCAACACGCGTGTCTTACCACTGCCCGCCCCCGCCAGCACCAGCAGGTTGGTGCGCGAGGCGGCAACCGCGTCACGCTGTTTGTCATTAAGGCTGTCGAGCAGGTAAGAAACGTCCATTGGCACCGTCACGTCATGTCGGGCAGGCGAATAGCATTCGCCAAAACCCTGTTAATTTATACAGAACAACTGATGATTATATCAGCGTCGTGAGGGATGCCAACCGCGAAATTTCCAGGTGTGGCAGAAGACGGCTATCGGAGGCGATCATCAGGTCGGCGTTTTCCGGCTTGATCCAGCAGGCCTGCATGCCGCAGCGGATGGCTCCGGCCACGTCTGTGGTCAGGTCATCCCCCACGTGCAGAATCTGACCCAGCGGCAGGTTCAGTTTTTCCGCCGCCAGATGGTACATATCGTTAAACGGCTTCGCGCGCCCGTGGGGACCCGCACGCAGCACAAATTCAAAGTAATCACTCAGGCCAAACAGCTCCGGCTGGGCATTACCGTTGGTGATCGCCACCAGCGGCCATTTTTCGGCAAGGGCAGTCAGCGTGTCGTGGGTCTCCTGCGGCACGTCGATACGGCTGCGCCATTTGGCAAAGTGTTCCATTGCCGCTTCAGCCCCAATGGCCGCATCCTGTACGCTGAGCCCCGCGTTGAGCATCGCCTGCTCAACCGCGCGGCGACGCCATTCGGTCACGTCGTGGTAAATCTCCGGCTCGGTTTCCCGCAGGGACTGACGCAGCTTCTGGAAGTCCTTGTTCTGTATCGTCTTCAGCGCCGGATGGTAGTTCTGGACAAACGCCAGCGACTCCTGCTCGGTACGCAGGATCACGTCGCGGTTATCATAAAGGGTGTCATCAAGGTCAAACGTCAGGGCGGAGATCTGACCGAGTGGGCGGTAAAAACGCATTATTTCCCCCGTTTGGCGCGTGGATGCGCCGCGTCGTACACCGAGGCAAGGTGTTGAAAGTCTAAGTGGGTATAAATTTGAGTGGTCGACAGATTCGCGTGGCCGAGCAGTTCCTGCACGCCGCGCAGATCGCCGCTTGACTCAAGCATGTGTGTCGCAAAGGAGTGGCGCAGCTTGTGCGGGTGAACGTGGCTGTTAAGCCCCTGCTTAATGCCCCACTCCGCAAAGCGCTTCTGCACGTTACGCGCCGAGATCCGCTTGCCGAGTTTCGACAGGAACAGCGCATCCTCTTCTGCGCCAAACAGCCCGCGCAGATCCAGCCAGTGCTCAATCCAGGAGACCGCATTGCGGCCAATCGGCAGGCGGCGCTCTTTGCTGCCCTTGCCCATCACCCACACTTCGCCGGTCTCCAGGTCGAGATGTTTTACATCAAGGTTAACCAGCTCCGAGAGACGTAGCCCGGCACCGTACATCACCTCCAGCATCGCGCGGTCGCGCACGGCCAGCGGATCGTTCAGATCGATATCCAGCAGGCGGTTGACGTCGTCAACGTCGATATTTTTCGGCAGATGGCGCGGGGCTTTCGGCGTGGCGATCCCTTTTGCCGGGTTGGCTTTTAAGCCTCCCTGGCTGACCAGCCAGTCGAAGAAACTGCGCAGGGCGGAGAGCCTCAACGCCAGACTTGCCGGACTGAGATTTTTTTTACGGCTACGCACAACGAACCCGCGTACCGTCGCAGCATCACATTGTTGCCAGCTTTTCAGGCCGATTTCGTCGGCAATCTGCATGATGGCATCAAGCTGACGCTGATAGTTGAGCAGGGTAATAGGGCTAAGCTGACGCTCCACGCCCAGATAGCGCAAAAAGCGGGAGACGTCTGTGGCAAGCAATCCGTCCATCATACGCGCTCAATCCAGCGCTCCAGCAGCTCAGGCAGCATCAGGGCAATCTCCTGCAGCAGGTGCGTGGCCTGCCCGCGCTCGTAGTGATGCGCGTCGCGGCTGGTAAATAAGATAACCCCCAGATCGCCATCGCGCCCCATCAGAGACATCGCTACCGAACCAATCGCTTTGGCCTCCGGCAATACCACCAGCAGTTCGGGTCCGTTCAGCGGTCCCAGATAGTGATGCTCATGGCCCAGACGCTGAATGCGCAGCGGTTCAAACGCCTGACGGCTAAGTGCCAGATGGGTAAATCCCGACGGCGCGCCAATGCGCCAGCGGTCAGGGAAAAGACGGATCGTTGCGCCCGCCAGCCCAAGCTCGCGCGCCCAGCGATGGAAGCGGCTGAGGAACTCTTCGAGGCTGTGCGCCGACGCCAGACGCGCCTGCAGATGGAGCAGACGGTAGAACAGACTTTCGTTTGTACTCGCCTGTTCCATCAGCAGCGTCATGTTCTCTTCAAGCTGATTGATGTGGTTGCGCGAGCGCGCCATATGCCATTCGACGAGCGACACGGTTCCGCGAACCGGATGTGGCACGCGCATCTCTTCGACGACGCGTGCATTGCGAATAAAAAACTCAGGATTGCGCAGCAGATAATCAACAACAGCCCTGTCGTCCAGTTCCGTCACTGTTTCCTGCAGTTCTTCCCCTGGTTGTTTCATAGATGGATAAACCCGTCATAGACATGTGCCGCCGGGCCAGTCATATACAGTGGATGACCCGGTCCTTTCCAGGCGATATCAAGCCGACCGCCTGGTAACTCCACGCGAACCTCTTCTGCCAGTAACCCCTGAGAGATGCCCACGGCCACCGCCGCACAGGCGCCGCTTCCGCAGGCCTGCGTCTCGCCCGCGCCGCGCTCGTAAACCCGCAGACGGATGTGCTCGCGTTTCACCACCTGCATAAAACCGATGTTCGCGCGCTCCGGGAAACGTTCGTGGCTCTCCAGCACCGGGCCGAGGGTTTCGACGGCGGCCGTTTCCACATCATCAACCTGAATCACACAGTGCGGGTTACCCATTGAGACGACGCCGCACAATACTGTCTGCTCGGCCGCACGCATAATATAGGTCTTTTCCGCTTTGTTTGCGCGAAACGGCACGACGGAAGGCTCGAAGTTTGGCTCGCCCATGTTCACCCGCACCAGCTCATCATCGGTGACGCTGAGCACCATACGACCATTGGCCGTACTGACGCGAATATCACGCTTGTTGGTCAGCCCTTTCAGGCGGACAAAGCGGGCAAAACAGCGCGCGCCGTTGCCGCACTGATTCACTTCGCTGCCATCCGCGTTAAAAATACGGTAGTGGAAATCGAGGTCGGGATCGTACGGCGGTTCAACCACCAGCAGTTGATCGAACCCCACGCCCAGATGCCGATCCGCCAGGCGGCGGATCAATTCCGGGGAGAAAAACACATTCTGCGTTACCGCGTCGACGACCATAAAATCGTTGCCAAGGCCATGCATTTTAGAGAACTGCATCATTTGCTCCATTGCGCGGGTACAGAACGTTGTCGTCAGAGATTAACCTGAGTCGGGCCGCCGTTGTTGCCACGATCGTTAGTATCTGGCGTAGAGGACTCAATGCCGCTGTTCACCGGTTTCGTCGGCGGTGGTGCGGTTTTATCCGCTGGCGGGAAGTACAGCGGTCCCTTCAGTCCACAGCCAGTCAGGCTAAACAGCGTGATGAGAACGGCAAGCGTTCGGAAAGCGTTTTTCATTATAAAGTTGCCCGTAAGTTCAAATCTGTTTCTATCATCGCAGGAGAAGACACAAAAGCAAGAGTTTGCCGCTTTCCTGCAACGGGATTTATTTAGGGTTATACTGCCGGCATCACGAAAAACAGGAACAAAACCATGAACGACAGTGAATTCCATCGCCTTGCCGACAACCTGTGGATGACCATTGAAGAGCGTCTTGACGACTGGGACGGCGACAGCGATATCGATTGTGAAATCAACGGCGGTATTCTGACCCTGAGCTTCGAAAATGGCAGCAAAATTATTATTAACCGCCAGGAGCCGCTTCACCAGGTATGGCTGGCGGCCAGACAGGGCGGCTATCATTTCGATCTGAAAGACGGGGAGTGGGTTTGCGACCGCAGCGGCATACCGTTCTGGGACCTGCTGGAACAGGCGGCGACCGCGCAGGCGGGCGAGGACGTGCGTTTCAGGTAGTTTTGTTGCCGGGTGGCGCTGCGCTTACCCGGCCTACGGCGTCGAGCTGTTGTAGGCCCGGTAAGGCGTAGCCGCCACCGGGCAAGCGAAAAGGCTCAGGAAAAATATTGCTGCAACAGCGGCGCGGTGTCCTGATTGGCAGGGGCAGCAGGCGTTACGGTCTGAGTCCGGAACGGAATCACCTGCGCACGGCCATCAACGTTCACAATCTGGTAGAACTGCGGCAGGTTAAAGTTGATAAAGCTTGAGCCGTAGGTGAACCGGTCATGCGAAGAGGAGTAGAAGCGGCTGACGTCGCGCACCAGCTCCTCTTTACTGCCTTCACAGTGGTGATAGACCTCGGCGCGGTTGGTCTCATCCAGAATGTAGATGTTGAAACCAGCATCATCGCCCGACTCTTCAAAGAAGAACTGAATAATCCCTTCACTGGCAAAACCATCCACCACCTGCGGCAGCTTAACGTGGTTGGTTTCCACCTGCACCGACAGACCATGCAGTTTGTTGTGCGAAATCGCGCCATAGAACTCGATGGCGTTTTCCAGCTTCTGTACTGACACATTGAGACGTTCGAAGAACAGGCCCCAGGTCTGGCCGGAAACGCGCAGCGCTTTAAAGCGGCCGGTTTCCTGACGGGTACTCGAGAGACGCAGCTCAATACATTCCGAGACCAGCTGCTGCACGCGGGTACGAATCAACCCACGCAGATGCTGGCTGTAGCAGAACACTTCCACGCTGTCCGGCGGCGCGGCATCCTGGTGCATCTTGCCGAGAATGGTTTTCAGCGCTTCGATCATCGCCTGCTCGCCGTTGAAGTGCAGGGTACGCACTTCGTTCCACGAGTTGCGGTACAGCAGATCCACGCTACCCACCAGGCAGTTTTGCTGCTCGCCAAAGCTAAAGACGTCCAGCTTGCGGAAGTCGAAATGAACCACCTGATTGCGGAAGGCCGCCGTCGGGTCGTATTCCAGGTTAACGATGATCGCCAGATGGCGGATCTCGCACGGGCTGTAGAGCGCTTTCGGCGTGGGTGCCGGCAGGCGCAGCGGGAAGTGGTGGGAAACATCCGCCACCATCTCCTGCAGTTTAGCGAGATCGACCACCTCGTTGCCTTTGATGAACAGACGCGTGCGTGAGGTCAACAGGCCGTTAAACCAGGCCCAGGCCACCAGCTTGTTCAGGTAGCGGTTATACTCCAGCGGCTGATGGCTGATGATCGAGTCCATTCTGGGGGCACGGTTATACAGATACCACCCGGTGCGGTTCGCGCGGCCCGGCGGAACATAGATAAAGGTCAGGTTCGGTTCTGACAGGTCAGGCGAAATCTGTGGGTTAACCAGGGTCACTTTACCCGGCAGCGCTTCAAACGCGGCGTACAGTTTACGGGTCAATACCCCGATGTCCTGCGGGCTGGCGGAAACGCTGAGGTTGTTACGGCGCGCAAAGCGGATCAGATTACGGTAGCTTTGCATCATCGCATCGAGCAGTTCGTTGTGCGCTTCACGCACCTGATCGATTTTCCAGTTGGCCCGGTTGTCGAGCATGGAGAGACGCTCTTCGCCCCATCCCCACTCTTTCACTAACTGCGTGACCACTTCACGACGCCAGCCGACGCAGGCGCGCTCGCGGCTCAATTTCTCACACACTTTGAGATAGAAACATCGACGCACCAGGTCGAGACGCGTGGTGTCATCAATGGCTTTCAGGTATTCGGTCACGCGCTCCAGCATCATGCAGTAAGCGTCCAGCCCGAAGGAGACAATTTCCCCGTCGTGCAGACGCTGCTTGATATCTTTCGCCAGCAGGCGCGGCGTGGGGTATTCCCAGGAATAGGCTTCAAGCAGCAGCGTTTTCAGCACCGCTTTGTACGGTGAGTCGATGCTCTTATAGAGCTGCCAGAGGCTTGCGCCAAAGTACTCTTCGGCTGACAGCGAGCTCAGACCGCCGAGGTCCAGCCATTCGTTTGGCGTCAGTACGCCCTGCGCATAAAGCGACATGACGTAATCGTCGTAATGCTCTTCTTCTTCGCACGGGACCATATTCCACAGAATACGCTTCCCGGCCAGGCGCACAGCAGTACGGTAAAATTCATCCAGCAACAGGATGTGCTGCGTCGAGCCGCAGTCCTCACCACCCAGACTGCCGCTTTCGTTATGGCGGAAACGGTTTTCATCAATCAGGAAGAAGCTCACTTCCACGCCGAGCGACGCCGCCCAGCTCTCCAGCAGGCTGCATTTACGCTGCAGCAGCTGACGCTCTTCGTTATCGAGCCAGGATTGATGACAGACCCAGATGTCGAGGTCTGACGAACAGCTTTGCCCTACCGATGAGGTACTCCCCATCGAGTAAACCCCGGTAATCGGCAGTTCACCTTTCGGAGACTCCTGTGGCGGCATGCCGCGGTAGAGTTCCAGTTCGTTGAGATAATGCTGTTGGGTTTCATCAGGCGTGAAGAGGCAAATGCCCTTGGGAACGTTACCGTCAAGGTAGCCAGGCATTAGCGGATGGTGATAGTGCAATAATGTCGGCAGCAGACTGTAAACCTGCTGGAAAGCAGGTCCCATAGCAGCAAGCGCGCGATCCACACGCAGTTGATTTATGGCATCCAGTCTCTGTTTCAGAGTCTCAATATAGAGGTACAAGACGTATCGCCTGATGTTTCCGGGTATCGCATGCTATTCAAAATACGAATAACAGCGGGCCCCGCAGTATTTCAAAAAGATAACCGTTACCCTTTTTCGCCTTATCATTATGCTGGTACCGACGAAAAAATGGTCTAAAACGTGATCAATTTAACACCTTGCCGATTGACCGTAAAGAAAGTTGCGCTACATACAAAGTGTAGCACCGTTCTGTACGTGTAAATTCCTTAATACGGCTGTGGCTGACGAATACGCCGCCTTGTCCCTCTCACTCTTCATCAACCGTAAAACTGCCATCCCAGAGTCAACAATGTTAGGATGGTTGGCGATTGATAATGACGGTAACAAGCATGTTAGACAATGTTTTGAGAATTGCCACACGCCAAAGCCCTCTCGCGCTCTGGCAGGCACATTATGTTAAGCAGCGCCTTGAAGCCTGCCACAGTGGATTGCGCGTCGAGCTGGTGCCGATGGTCACGCGCGGTGATGTGATCCTGGATACGCCACTGGCGAAAGTGGGCGGCAAGGGCCTGTTTGTCAAAGAACTGGAACTGGCATTGCTTGAGAACCGCGCCGATATCGCCGTACATTCGATGAAAGACGTGCCCGTCGAGTTCCCGGAAGGGCTGGGGCTGGTGACCATCTGCGAGCGCGAAGATCCGCGTGATGCGTTTGTCTCTAACCGCTACGACTCGCTCGATGCGCTGCCTGAGGGAAGCGTGGTTGGCACGTCCAGTTTACGTCGCCAGTGTCAGCTGGCGGCGCGTCGTCCCGATCTGATCATTCGCTCGCTGCGCGGTAACGTCGGCACGCGTCTGGGCAAACTGGATAACGGTGATTACGATGCCATTATTCTCGCCGTTGCCGGGCTGAAGCGTCTGGGGCTGGAAGAACGCATTCGCATGGCACTGCCGCCAGAACTGTCGCTGCCGGCCGTTGGCCAGGGTGCCGTCGGCATTGAGTGCCGTCTGGACGATGCGCGTACCCGCGAGCTCCTTGCCCCGCTGAACCATGACGAGACCGCTATCCGCGTAAAAGCCGAGCGTGCGATGAATACCCGCCTCGAAGGGGGGTGCCAGGTGCCGATTGGCAGCTATGCTGAATTGACGAATGGTGAACTGTGGCTGCGCGCGCTGGTCGGCGCTCCGGACGGTTCGCAGATGGTGCGCGGTGAACGTCGTGGTTACGCGCAGGATGCCGAACAGCTTGGCGTCTCGCTGGCAGAAGAGTTACTGGATAACGGCGCCCGCGAAATCCTGGCTGACGTTTATAATGGAGAACCCCCTGCATGAGTATTCTTGTCACCCGCCCTTCTCCCGCAGGAGAGCAATTAGTGAGCCGTCTGCGCGCACTGGGGCGGGTGGCCTGGAGTTTTCCGCTGATTGAATTCTCCCCGGGTCGGGAGCTCTCTGCGCTCGCCGACCAGATGAATACCCTTCAGGACGGTGACCTGCTGTTTGCGTTATCGCAACATGCCGTGGAATTTGCCCACGCGCAGCTGCAACAGCAGGGTCTGCCCTGGCCAACTGCCCCCCGCTATTTCGCGATTGGCCGCACAACAGCACTGGCGCTGCATACCGTAAGCGGCGCGGACGTTCGTTACCCGTTAGATCGGGAAATCAGTGAAGTCTTGCTACAATTACCTGAATTACAAACTATTGTCGGAAAACGTGCGCTGATTTTACGCGGTAACGGCGGACGCGAACTGATTGGTGAAACGCTGCGGGAGCGCGGGGCTAACGTGACGTTCTGCGAATGCTACCAGCGTTGTGCAAAACATTATGACGGTGCACAAGAGGCGATGCGCTGGCATACGCGCGGCATTAATACCCTGGTCGTGACCAGCGGTGAAATGCTGCAGCAGCTCTGGTCACTTGTGCCGCAATGGTATCGTGAAAACTGGTTACTCCACTGTCGGCTTCTGGTCGTCAGTGAGCGTCTGGCGAACCAGGCCCGGGAGCTGGGCTGGCATGATATTCGGATCGCTGATAACGCCGACAACGATGCGCTGCTGCGCGCATTACAATAACTCTCAAATGGGAAGCCATAATGACGGAACACGATAAATCCTCCGCCGTGGTTGAAGAGACCAGGGAGACTGTGGAGACAACGCCACAGCCAGAGACGACTGAGAAAACCGCTGAGAAGAAAAACGGCAGCAACAAAACGAGCCTCACGCTGAGCGCGATTGCCATCGCTATTGCGCTGGCAGCCGGGGTGGGTCTGTACGGTCTGGTAAAACAACAGAGCGCTAACCAGACCTCTACCAGCGATGCGCTGGTGAATCAGCTCAGCGCCCTGCAAAAAGCGCAGGAGACGCAGAAAACTGAACTGGAATCGGTGATTAAACAGCAGGCCGCCGCGCTTGCCGAAGCGAACAGCAAACAGGAAGAACTGACCAAACAGCTGGGCGAAGTGCAGCAGAAGGTCGCCACGATCTCCGGTACCGATGCCAAAACCTGGTTGCTCTCGCAGGCTGACTTCCTGGTGAAGCTCGCCGGACGTAAGCTCTGGAGCGATCAGGACGTCACCACTGCCGCTGCGCTGCTGAAAAGCGCCGATGCAAGCCTGGCAGACATGAACGATCCAAGCCTTATCACCGCACGTCGCGCGATCACCGAAGACATCGCCAGCCTCTCTGCCGTCTCGCAGGTGGATTATGACGGCATTATCCTTAAAGTGAATCAGCTTTCGAATCAGATTGATAACCTGCAGCTGGCGGATAACAACGACGACGACTCCCCGATGGATTCCGACGGGACCGAGCTTTCCAGCTCCCTGAGCGAATGGCGCGTGAACCTGCAAAAAAGCTGGCAGAACTTTATGGACAGCTTTATCACGATTCGCCGCCGCGACGAAACCGCGGTCCCGCTGCTGGCGCCGAACCAGGATGTCTATCTGCGCGAAAATATTCGTTCCCGACTGCTGGTGGCCGCTCAGGCCGTGCCGCGTCATCAGGAAGAGACTTACAAACAGGCGCTGGATAACGTCTCAACGTGGGTACGCGCTTACTACAACACCGATGATGCGACGACCACCGCCTTCCTTGAAGACATTGATAAACTGAGCCAGCAGAACATCACCATGAACGTGCCGGATAAGCTGGCCAGCCAGCCGATTCTGGAAAAACTGATGCAGACGCGCGTACGCAATCTTCTGGCGCAGCCGGGCGTACCGGCAGAGCAGACGGGCGGAGCAGCACCCGCTCCTGCTTCCGCACCGGCGCCTGAAAGCGCGCCGCAAGGAGAGTAATGATGCTAAAAGTCCTCTTACTCTTCGTCCTGCTGATCGCCGGGATCGTGCTGGGGCCGATGCTTGCCGGCCATCAGGGCTACGTCCTGATCCAGACCGATAACTACAACATCGAAACCAGCGTAACGGGCCTGACGATCATCCTGATCCTCGGCGTAGTGGTGCTGTTTGCGCTCGAATGGGTCCTGCGCCGTCTTTTCCGCACCGGTGCCCATACGCGCGGCTGGTTCGTTGGCCGTAAGCGCCGCCGCGCCCGTAAGCAGACCGAACAGGCGCTGCTTAAGCTCGCAGAAGGTGACTATCAGCAGGTTGAAAAGCTGATGTCGAAAAACGCCGACCATGCCGAGCAGCCGGTGGTGAACTACCTGCTTGCTGCCGAAGCGGCGCAGCAGCGCGGTGATGAAGCCCGCGCCAATCAGCACCTGGAACGGGCGGCTGAGCTGGCGCATGGCGACCCGATTCCGGTGGAAATTACGCGCGTACGTCTGCAGCTGGCACGCAATGAGAACCACGCGGCACGCCACGGTATCGACCGCCTGCTGGAAGTCGCGCCACGTCATCCGGAAGTGCTGCGTCTTGCCGAGCAGGCCTATATCCGTACCGGTGCGTGGGGCTCGCTGCTGGACATCATTCCGTCGATGGCGAAGGCCGATGTTGGTGATGATGAGCACCGTGATGAGCTTCAGCGTCTGGCGTGGATTGGCCTGATGGACCAGGCGCGCGCCGATCTCGGCAGCGACGGTCTGAAAACGTGGTGGAAGAACCAGAGCCGTAAAACGCGCCAGCAGGTTCCACTGCAGGTGGCAATGGCGGAACATCTGATTGAATGTGACGATCATGACACCGCCCAGGAGATCCTCCTCGACGGTCTGAAGCGTCAGTACGACGATCGTCTGGTGATGGTGATCCCGCGCCTGAAAACCAACAATCCTGAGCAAGTCGAGAAAGTGCTGCGTCAGCAGATTAAAACCGTCGGCGATCGCCCGCTGCTGTGGAGTACGCTCGGTCAGTCGTTGATGAAGCACGGCGAATGGCAGGAGGCAAGCCTTGCGTTCCGCGCGGCGCTGAAACAGCGTCCGGATGCGTTCGACTATGCGTGGCTTGCCGATACGCTCGACAAGCAGCATAAGCCGGAAGAGGCGGCAGCGATGCGCCGCGATGGATTATTGCTGACGCTGCGAAATAACGGCAGCCAGCAATAAATAAAAAGGAGGCCAGACGGCCTCCTTTTTTTATCGCCTTTCTCCTGCTACATTCTTTACACCCTAATCCGCAAACGAACCCGCCAATGTAACGATGTCTTTTCATTAACTTTTTTTCACACACGCGCATTTTCTGCAGCGTGGATTAAATCGTTTTTGAAAGGAAATCGTCATGAACTCGCTTATGTATGCGCTTATTGAAGCGCTACGCTGCCATCGCTGGCTGCGCCTGCTTGCCTGTGCCTTTATTTTTTCTTCGCTGGGGAATGGGTTAACCCAGGTGGTGGTCTTTGGTTTACTGTTAGCGTGGTCGGCCCCGCCCGCCCTGCTCACACTCGCTTTTCTTTTCGCTACGGTACCGGGATTCATCGGCAGCGCGATCGGCGAAAAACTGTGCTCACGCTATTCTCCCCTGTCCCTGCTGATACTGACCGAAGCACTGGGCTTGCTCGCCCTGCTCTTTCCCTTGCTTGGCGTGGGTTATCACAGCATTGCCGCGCTACTCGCCGTGCAGTCCACCGAAGCGCTGCTCAGCGGGATGAGCTGGCCCGCGTTGACGTTGCTTTTTAAGCGCGGCCTTAGTGAAGCGGAACTGCCTGCGGCAACCTGTCTGGAAAATGTGATTTTTGCCTCGCAGGTGTTGTTAGGCACCGGACTCGGCGTAGTGTTGTTCCAGAAGACATCCGTGTTTACCTTGCTGGCGATTGATGCCGCCAGCTTTGTCGGGTCCCTGTTTTTGCTGTGGCTGGCTGGACGCCGGTTATCTGCGCCAGCGCTGCCGATCTCCGGCAAAAAGGAGGTACCGGTGGCGTTACGCTGGGGGACATTGACCGTTCGACAAAAACGCAGCCTGCTCATTCTGCCGGCGCTGGCAGCCGTCGGCTCACCGGCCATGGCGCTTCTTCCGGCACTGGCGCAGCAACTCCACCCTCAGGATGCGGCGGGCCTTGCCCTGCCTCTGCTTTTCGCGAGGAGCATGGGGCAACTTTGCGGCCCCCTGCTGTTAAAAAAAGAGAGTCTTACCCGCTTTGTGGTTCACACACCGCGACTCATCGTTTGTCTCGGCATCTTTTTGGCCGCTTATGGAATACTGCCGTTGTTGTCCGGGCGAATGGCATATGCGCTGGGGATGATCTTTATTGCACATCTGGCCTCGAATGTTCTCTTCGCGGCTGGCACGTTCGGCATTCTCAGTAGTTTTCATTTTGCACAAACCGCTTCAGCCAGCGGTAAAGCCTGGCGATGGCAAACGCTCAGCGCCTCTCTTTTCACCGGCATTGCCGCAATGGTGGCAGTTGGGTTTGGCTCAGTGCAGACGCTTTATATGGTCTCGTCAGCCGCCCTGCTGTTGGTGGCCCTGATCATGCGCCGGTATCGGGAATAAGGCATAAAAAAACGCCTGCTATAAAAGCAGGCGTTAAAACAGGTCTGTAAGACAACATATTTGGTGCTTCACTCAACGTTGTGTCCATGGTGTTTGATGAGGCCGAAGCGACATCTGTCAGTGGACGATAAGCACCGTAAATGGCTCTGCGTCATTCCTGAGTTTATGAGGCACTAAGGCGAACATAAGAGATGGAATGAGCATCTACACTCATATTATTGCATGTAACGTGCCAACATGACACCAGGAAGTTTTACATGGCGCAACATTTTAAGATAAAAGGAAATTATGCTGTTGAGCGTCGTCTTAAGCCCGACAACGTATCGTTCAATACAGAAATATGTCGCCAGGAGGAGACAGCAAAACACACATTCTGTAAAACACTTTATTTTCAATAACTTACATGTCGCTGAATCGCGACAATAAGATGGAGTGCTGTCGGGGAATCACTACAGGGAAGAAAAGTGGCAGAAAACAAAAAACCCCGCCGAAGCGGGGTTCAAAATTGGTCGGCGAGAGAGGATTCGAACCTCCGACCCACTGGTCCCAAACCAGTTGCGCTACCAAGCTGCGCTACTCGCCGATGTACTGCTTTTTGAATTTTTAGTTCAATTCATTTAAAAAGTCGTGGTGCGAGGGGGGGGACTCGAACCCCCACATCCTAAGGACACTAACACCTGAAGCTAGCGCGTCTACCAATTCCGCCACCTTCGCAATTCACAACTCTTTCAATAATGGGGTGGCTAATGGGATTCGAACCCACGACAACTGGAATCACAATCCAGGGCTCTACCAACTGAGCTATAGCCACCACTGTATTCTTTCACGCGGTACTGACTACTTCTCAGACCACCGCAGCTCTAGCGCCGGGACTAAAATGGCGCGCCCGACAGGATTCGAACCTGAGACCTCTGCCTCCGGAGGGCAGCGCTCTATCCAGCTGAGCTACGGGCGCTTAGCGCCGTTGCGGGGCTGGATATTACGTACCTCCGTCCCCGCTGTCTAGTGCTTTTTTGAAAAAAATGCGCGTTTGGTTATGGTTTGCACATTTTGCCGCTTATTCCTCCACTTTCTGCGTGGTGGCACGGCGACCCAGGCCAAAAAGCTTATAGGCAGCCGTCACTGCCGCCAGGAAGATCACCCCGACAAACAGCGACATGCGGGTATCTTCATTAAAGTACATTCCGATTAATACGCAAATCAGGAATGCCATCGTCAAATAGTTCGCATACGGGAACAGAATTGAGCGGAACGGATGGCTTGCAATCGCCTTTTTATGCGCATGACGGAAACGCAGCTGGCTGATGAGAATAACAAACCACGGCACCATGCCCGGCAGTACGCTGGCACTGTAGACGTAAACGAACACGCGCTGCGGATTCGGGATGATGTAATTCAGGCAAGAGCCAATCAGCAGGATCGCAATGGATACCGCCACACCCGCAACCGGCACGCCAGCACGTGAGACTTTGCTCATTGCGGCAGGCAGCTGGTTATTCTTCGAGAGCGCATAGAGCATACGCCCACAGCTATACATCCCGCTGTTACAGCCTGACAACGCTGCCGTCAGGACCACAAAGTTAATGATACCCGCCGCCGCCGTGATACCAATTTTGGCGAAGGTTAAAACAAACGGACTCCCCGTCGTGCCAATTTCGTTCCATGGGAAGATGGTCACGATAACGAAGATCGCGCCCACATAAAAAATCAGGATACGCCACAGTACTTTGCCCACCGCACTACGCAGCGTGACCTGTGGGTTTTTCGCTTCACCGGCGGTGATCCCGATGAGCTCCACGCCCTGATACGAAGCCACAACGATACACAGCGCCGTCAGGAAGCCTTTCCAGCCGCCAGCGAAGAAGCCGCCGTTTTCGGTCAGATTGCCAAAGCCAATCGCGTGTCCGCCGTTGCCAAAGCCGAAGAAAATCACGCCCAGTCCGACGACAATCATCACGATAATGGTGGTGACTTTAATCATCGCAAACCAGAACTCAATCTCGCCGTAAAGACGTACGGCGGCCAGGTTTGCCAGCGCCACCAGCCCCACGGCAATGAGCGCGGGTATCCACTGGGCCATGTCCGGGAACCAGAACTGAACGTAGACCCCTATCGCGGTGATCTCTGAAATGCCCACCGCCATCCACATAAACCAGTACGACCAGGCCGTCAGGTAGCCAAAGAACGGGCTCATATACCGGTGCGCATAAACGGCAAAAGAGCCGGTTACCGGTTCCAGGAAGAGCATTTCGCCCATGGAACGCATAATGAAGAAAACAAACAGCCCGGCGATAATGTACGCCAGTAAGACGGAAGGGCCAGCCCATTTTAGGGTGCTTGCAGAGCCCATAAACAGGCCCACGCCGATAGTGCCACCCAGCGCTATCAGTTCAATATGACGAGCTTCCAGCCCACGCTGTAGCTCCGGTTTTTTCTCAGCCATAGATCCTCGATTGTGTTTGCTGTTTCCCGGCTTAAGACCGGGTATTGTTTTTTAGGGGGACTAAAATACGGAGCGAATGGTTTCTTAAAATGTGCCAAATGGCAAACGATGCATTAAAAAAATGAATGCATTGCACAGATTATCAGCAGTTTTGCAGGCGAGTTGCAGCGCGAATAGCATATCGCGCTACATTTTGATTACATTTTCCCGGTGTGATGCCAGGCCAGGTAGCGAAGCAGTCGGATCTGTCGTTTAATACGCGTCGGTTGCGATAACAGGCGGTACAGCCACTCCAGCCCGAGATTTTGCCAAACCTTAGGCGCACGCTTAACGTGGCCGGTAAAGACGTCATACGTGCCACCGACCCCCATATAAAGGGCATCCGGGCAGACCAGACGGCAGTCGCGCATCAGGATCTCCTGGCGCGGGGAGCCCATCGCCACGGTGACAATTTTCGCCCCGCTGTCACGAACGCGCTCAAACAGAGCTTGCAGTGCTTCAGGTTTGAAGTAACCATCCTGACTGCCGACAATATTCACATTCCATTGACGACGCAGTTTCTCCTCAGTCTGAGCCAGAACCTCCGGCTTCCCGCCAATCAGGAACACGGGCGTGCCCTGCGCGCCGGCGCGTGCCATGAGCTGCTCCCAGAGATCGGCTCCCGCCACGCGAGAAACATTAGCGTCAGGATACTTTTTACGGATGGAGCGAACCACGCTGATACCGTCCGCGTACTTAAACTCCGCCGCTTCAATCAGGCTTTTGACCTCAGCGTTATCTTCTACCGCCAGCATCTTTTCCGCATTGATGGCGACCAGCGTTCCGGATTTCATCTGGCCGTCGGCGAAGAGAAAGTCCAGCGCATGCTGCATGTCGCGCCAGCCAATCAGCTGCAGACCCCGTAGCGCATAGCGCGGTGCAGAAATGTTATCAGTCATTACTATCCTTACTCAGACTTGTGACAGCGTTGTGCTGCCCTGACGCTCGCGCCTGTGCACAAGCCCTGCATTATCAAACAGCCAGTACAACAGCTTGGCCAGTAACAGGCAGACGCCGAAAACAACCATGAAGAACACCACGCGCGAAACAAACGAATCCAGCCCTTCGCGCGCCAGAACGATCATATTGAAAATGGCACCGAAGCAGAAACTGTGCAAAATGGCCGCTTTATAGCGGTTGGTCTCTTCATTGCCACGCAGATAAAGCCAGTCGAACCACTTAATAATCAGCCCCACGGCAACCGCCCCGGGAAGAATGAACCAGGCTCCCCCCATCACCACCAGGGAACCGAGCAGCGTTGGCGAGATTGCCAGACCGGAGTGGTTGTTCAGCACTTCCCACGTAAAGTAGTTCGCCGTATTCAGCACCACGCCCGGGCGGTCCGGCCATAGCCAGGAAGGGATAAAGACGTAGAAGTCGCGAACAATCGGCGCCAGCCCCTGGAAATCAATCTTGTCGTAGTTTTGCAGCAGTAATGCCAGGTTTTCCCATGGCGAGAACGTATCCCGCGTAAGGTAGAGGAACGTATAAAACGCCTCATCACCCGCCACGTTCATTCCGTACCGCTTCAGCGCCAGCCAGAACATCCCCACAATGCCAAACACCCCGGCGGCAACCAGCATCCACAGCGAGATCCAGCCGCGGATGATGCCAATAAACAGGAAGATGGCGAAAGCGATAATGATATTGGCGCGCGTGCCGCCCACAATCATATAGGTCAGGATGCCAAACGCGACGGTACTGACCAGGAAGAACAGCCACGCTTTGCTGTCCTGACGCAGGAAAAAGATCACCAGCATCGCCGGGATGAAGAAGTAGAAGAAACGCTTAAGCGCCACGCCCGATACTTCGGCAGAAAAAATCTGGCTGTAGGAGTGAAGCTTAAACAGCAGGAAGCCGTTATGCATGAAGAAGATACCGACACTGACCAGGGCAATGGTCATCAGCATCACCCACGTCAGGTGTGTCTCCACACGGTTCATGGTAAATAGCGCCCGGCGCGGCGTGGCGGCCTGCGCGGAACGCAGACGCGTTTTATAGGTAACGTAGTAGACCGCATAGAAGCAGGTCGCTGCCAGAAGCGCCTGGAGCAAAATTTCCGGCGGCGCGACGCTCACGTCAAAGCGGAAGACCAGAATGCTGGTGAGCGGGAAACCGAAAAAGAACGTCAGCAGAAACAATAACGAGAAGAACACGTTAAAGTTGAAACGCACGCGGCGGAATTCGAACCAGGTGAGCGTACCGATAAACAGGATGCTCAACAGCCAAACGACCAGCAAACCGCTGAATTGCAACTGGCTCATGCTTTGTCTCCTGCAGCGATACGCAGTGCACGGTGCCACGGCGTGAGGTAATTCGGGCTAAAGAAGTCGATGGCGTTTTTATCCACCAGCGCCAGCTGTCGCTGTGCTTCCCGAACAACCTCTTCATTAAGCACATCCGTGGTAAACAGGACCGGAAGATGCTGTTCGGCCATGTCCTGCCAGAACGGGTTGTCGCGGTTGAGCACGCACGGGATCCCCGCCTGAATAAGCAGACACAGCGTGCCAATGCCCTGCTGACGGGCAAAGATGAAATACCCGAGGTCGCATTTTCTCAGCAGCGCGAGATACTCCTCAAATTCCAGCTTATGCCGCAGAATATGCAAATTCTCCGCGCTGAATAACGCGAGTCCCTGCTGGCGAACCTCATCAATGTAGGCGTCGTTATTGGCGGGATAGCCCATCGGCACCACCACCTTCACCGTGTCGCCAAACTGCTGATGCACCGCCCTGAGCGCCGCAACATGTTCGTTACTGCGATCGCCGGAATTCCCCACCAGGATCGTCAGCTTGCCTTCTCGCACCGTGTCATTTGCCATGGCGTTCAACGCCGGATCCATGCGGGTCGGGAAATAGAGCAGCTCACCACGCACATTCGGATGCTGTTTCGCAAAATAGTTGAGATCGCCACGGGTAGCAAAAACGCAGCCCACCCGCCCCTGGGCCATGCGGCGCAGGGGATAGAACAGACGGAATTTCCAGCCGCGGGAGACTTCGTAGAGATCGGCCCCCCAGATATGCCAGCTGCACTGGGAAGGTTTAATCCCCCCGCTGAGAAGCCCCAGCCACAGGCCGGTATTAAACTGCCCGTGGAAGAAGAATCGTTGCTCACGATCCGCTTTGGCTTTGGCAATCACCGCCTTTGCCAGCGTGGCCTTATCCGGCCAGAAGCTCATGTTCAGCGCCGGAAATGCTGCGCTCAGGCCCTTATCCTGACCTGCAACCATAAACTCACGCGCATCGGGATTACCCGATGCCAGCTCGTCGTTGAAAAACCGCAAAACGGTCTGGTTATGGTGTGGGATATCCGATCCCAGGATGTGAATCAGTGCAGTCATGCGCGTTTACGCCACAATAAAAATACGCCGCAACAGGCAGCGAAATAAACGATATACGTTGCCATATAGGCCTGAGCCGCCCCCAGCGCGCCGTGCGCGGGTATCAACCAGTGCGAGAACGACGTCAGTAACACAAACTGGCTCATTTCCGCCAGGATATACAGCCGCAGTGAGGCCTTCGCAATCACCAGGTAGCCGAAAACGTAAGCCCCTACTTTCAGTACATCACCCACCAGCTGCCAGGCAAAGAGATCGCGCATGGCGGTGAACTTCGCCGAGAAGAGCAGCCAGATAGCGACATCGCGCAATAACCAGACAGTGAAGCTGGCAGCCGCAACCGCCGGCAAGACAAAGCGCAGCGATCGGAAAATCTCACGGGTGATATCCTGTCTGGACGTCAGACGCGATAAGGTTGGCAGCAAATAAACGCTAAAGGAAGCCGTAATAAACTGGAGGTAGGCGTCAGAAATGCTGCTCACGCCCTGCCAAATCCCGACCTCCTCCCAGCTATAATGCGCCGCCAGCAGGTTTCGCATCATCACATAGGCCACGGGCAGCGTGACGGAGGTGATGAGCGCCATCAGGGTAAATTTACCCAGTTGGCTGGCAAGCAGCTTGTCCCATTGCGGTTTCAGGTAGCGCAGAGGGATGACGCCCCGACGCATCAGCATAAACGCGGCAGGCACAACCACGAGGGCCGGTACCAGCGCCAGCCCGAGCAGGGCACCTTCATAGCCACCGAGGCGATAGCAGAAGTAGTAGGCAATAACACCAATGACGCTTCCCAGGATTAACGCAAGGGCGTTCCCGGCAGCATCACGAAAACCTTTCATCAGCGCCAGCAGCAGGTTAGCCCAGGCAATACCCATCTGCACCAACGCAACCAGACGCACCAGTCCCTGATAGTGGGTGTGACCGAACAATCCCTGGCTGATGGGGGCCGCCGCCAGCAGAAAGACAATCGCCATCAGGGTCGAAAAACCCGTGACCATCGCCGAAGCGGTGCCCACCACCCGGCGCAGCTGTGCCGCATCATCATGATACTGCGCAACGTATTTGGTCACGCCGTTGAAGATTCCGGCACCGGCCAGCACCCCAAGGACGGTAACGAGCTGGCGGAAGTTACCCGCCATCCCGACACCTGATGGGCCAAATGAGACAGCCAACAGCTTGACGACCAGCAGTCCGGCGCCAATTTTTACAAGTGTGGACGCGGCGGTCCACACCGATGCTTTTGCCAGAGACATATCAGCCGAAATAGCTCAGAAGAGTATTAATCACCGTACGCTGGTTAACTGGCGCGAGGTTGTAGAACAATGGCAGGCGAAGCAAACGCTCACTTTCTTTGGTCGTGTAACGGTCTTCACCCGCAAATGTGCCGAACGCTTCGCCCGCGGGGCTGGAGTGCAGCGGAATGTAGTGGAACACCGCCATAATTTCAGCCTCTTTCAGCCAGGCGATGAGCTGGCTGCGATCGTCGTTATCGCGCAGCTTGATGTAGAACATGTGCGCATTGTGGACACAATCAGCCGGAATGGTCGGGAGTTCAATGCGCCCGGCTTTCGCCAGAGGCTCCAGCGCGTCGTAATAGGTTTGCCACAGGGACAGACGCTGAAGGTTGATACGCTCCGCGGCTTCCAGCTGCGCCCACAGGTATGCCGCCTGCAGATCCGCCATCAGATAACTTGAGCCGATATCGCGCCAGGTGTATTTGTCTACCTGTCCGCGGAAGAACTGGCTGCGGTTGGTCCCTTTTTCGCGGATCACTTCCGCGCGCTCGACCAGCGCGCGATCGTTTATCAGCGTCGCGCCGCCCTCACCGCCAGCGGTGTAGTTTTTGGTTTCGTGGAAGCTAAAGCAGCCAATATGGCCGATCGTGCCCAGCGCGCGTCCCTTGTAGGTGGACATCACCCCCTGAGCAGCGTCTTCCACCACAAACAGGTTATGTTTGTTGGCAATCGCCATGATGGTGTCCATTTCGCAGGCTACGCCCGCATAGTGGACCGGCACGATCGCGCGCGTTTTGTCGGTGATCGCCGCTTCAATGAGCGTTTCATCAATGTTCATGGTATCCGGACGGATATCCACAAAGACGATTTTCGCCCCGCGCAGGACAAACGCGTTCGCCGTGGAGACGAAGGTATAGCTTGGCATAATGACTTCATCGCCAGGCTGGATATCCAGCAACAGGGCCGCCATTTCCAGTGATGCTGTACAGGACGGGGTCAGCAACACTTTGGCACTGTGAAAACGCTGCTCCATCCACTGCTGGCAGCGACGGGTAAACCCACCATCACCGCAGAGTTTGCCGCTGCCCATGGCAGACTGCATGTAGTCGAGTTCGGTGCCCACGACGGGTGGTGCGTTAAATGGAATCATCTTGTCACCTGTATAACCAGTAGGCGGTGGCGTCGATGTTGGCACCACTCGCAATATATCGTTTAAGCGCGGCGGTATTGCCCACCTGGGTCGCCACCCGCAGCGTCACAAGCTTTTGCTCCTGCGCCCAGTGCAGCGCCGCCTGCATGAGTTTCTCACCCATCCCACGCCCGGCTAATAAGCCAATCCGCGCCTCGCGCTCGTTGAGCTTACGCAGCGAGACAAATCCCTGGATCTGACTGTCCCCTGCCCGAAAAACCAGGCAGACATGGTCAAACGTGCCTTTTACCGCATTCTCCACCCACTGGGCGTAGAACCGTCCGCTATCGCCAGGTGCGTACCAGGGCGTGCGAAAGCGGCTCTGCGCAAACGCCTGGGCCGCCATCTGACGCAACACGGGAATATCCTGTTCGGTTGCCATTTCCGCACCGGGCGCATCGTACCGGGTAAGGGTAATGGAGAGATCGGCCTCACCTTCAACCAGCTTAAAGCCGAGCTGCTGGAGCGCATCAAGCAGATCAGTACGGTCCGCCGGGATCTTAGCCTGTACCCGTTGCCAGGCGGTAAATGCCGATTCCGTCAGAGCCGGCGCATCATCGCGCAGACGCACGATGGCCGACGGCAGACCGAAAAAGGCACTCTCCCATTGCAGAGGCTCGAGTACCCCATTCAGGCTGCTCAACGCCAGACACCCTTGGTATCAACCACATACTGCTGATGAACGGCATCGCCGGAGATCGCTTTAAACTCGTTGTGATCCACCAGCAGTACCAGCACATCCGCCGTCGCCAGGGCATTATCGAGCGCTGTCAGCGTGCAGTGCCCCGCCAGTTTTGCCGGCAGTTCATGAATATTTGGCTCGACCACCAGCGTTTCGCCTTTGTGCCATTCGGCAATCATTTCAGCAATTTCCATTGCCGGGCTTTCGCGCAGGTCGTCAATGTTGGGCTTAAATGCCAGACCAAAGCAGGCGATTTTCAGCTCGCTGGCGCGCTTGCCGCTCTCTGCCAGACAATCCGCTACCGTCGTTTTAACCTGGTTGAGTACCCAGTGCGGTTTGCTGTCGTTCACTTCACGCGCGGTGCGGATCAAACGAGCCTGCGCCGGATTCTGCGCCACGATAAACCACGGGTCGACGGCGATGCAGTGTCCACCCACGCCCGGGCCTGGCTGGAGAATATTGACACGCGGATGGCGATTCGCCAGGCGAATCAACTCCCAGACGTTAATCCCCTGATCGGCGCAGATCAGTGACAGTTCATTCGCGAAGGCGATGTTAACGTCACGGAAGCTGTTTTCCGTCAGCTTGCACATTTCAGCAGTGCGTGAGTTGGTCACCACGCATTCGCCTTCAAGGAAAATCTTGTATAGCGCGCTGGCACGTTCAGAGCACACCGGCGTCATACCGCCAATCACGCGGTCGTTTTTAATCAGTTCAACCATCACCTGGCCCGGCAGCACGCGTTCCGGACAGTAGGCGATATTGATATCCGCCTGCTCTCCCGCCTGTTGCGGGAAGCTTAAATCAGGACGCGCGTCGGCCAGCCACTGCGCCATCTGCTCGGTCGCGCCAACCGGCGACGTCGACTCAAGGATCACCAGCGCCCCTTTCTTCAGCACGGGCGCGATAGATTTCGCCGCCGCTTCGACATAGACCATATCGGGTTCATGGTCGCCTTTAAATGGCGTAGGAACGGCAATCAGGTACGCATCCGCTTCAACCGGCGTGGTACTGGCGCGCAGGAATCCCCCGTCAACCGCCTCCTTGACCACGCGGTCGAGATCGGGCTCCACAATATGAATTTCGCCACGGTTAATGGTTTCCACCGCGCGTGTGTTGATATCCACACCGACAACCTGTTTTTGACGAGAGGCAAACGCCGCCGCGGTGGGCAAGCCAATGTAGCCAAGACCAATGACAGAGATGGTAGTAAAACTCATAGCGATACCCGATTGTGTTTAAGTGCATGCAAAATACGACCACAAGCCTGCCCGTCGCCATATGGGTTATGGGCCCGGCTCATTGCCTGATACGCTTCCTCGTCGTGCAGCAGGCGCGTGACCTCTTCGACAATCAACTGCGTGCTGGTTCCGACCAGGCGCACGGTTCCCGCTTTAACGGCCTCCGGGCGTTCGGTGGTTTCACGCATCACCAGCACCGGTTTACCGAGGGAAGGCGCTTCTTCCTGGATCCCACCGGAATCGGTGAGGATCAGCCAGGCATGGTTCATCAGCCAGACAAACGGCATGTAGTCCTGCGGTTCCATCAGAAGTACATTGTCGACATGGCCCAGAATGCGGTTAACCGGCTCGCTGACGTTAGGGTTGAGATGGACCGGATAAACGATCTGCACATCTTCGTTCTGCGCAGCAATTTCAGCCAGCGCATGACAGATCTGCTCAAAGCCCCGACCAAAACTTTCGCGGCGATGGCCGGTAACCAGGATGGTTTTTTTGCCGTTGTGCAGGAAGGGATAACGGGCAGCAAGGTCTTCCTGCAGTTCGCGGTTCGCCAGCACGCGGTCACGTACCCAAATTAACGCATCAATGACCGTATTACCGGTCACAAAGATTTTGTTATCAGCGATATTTTCACGCAGCAGGTTCTGACGGGAATTTTCCGTGGGCGCAAAGTGGTACATCGCCAGATGTCCGGTGAGCGTGCGGTTAGCTTCTTCCGGCCACGGCGAGTAGAGATTGCCGGTGCGCAGTCCCGCCTCAACATGTCCTACGGGAATACGCTGGTAAAACGCCGCCAGGCTTGTCGCCACGGTGGTGGTGGTGTCGCCGTGAACCAGTACCACGTCGGGCTTGAATGACTCCAGGATCGGCTTGAGCTCTTGCAGGATGCGACAGGTTATCTCCGTCAGCCCTTGACCCGGTTTCATAATATTAAGATCGTAATCCGGGACGATAGAAAAGAGCGTTAAAACCTGATCGAGCATCTCACGGTGTTGGGCAGTGACACACACTTTCGCTTCAATATCAGGATCGCTGGCCAGCGCATGAACCAGAGGTGCCATCTTAATGGCCTCCGGCCTGGTGCCAAATACGGTAAGTACTTTCACATCGATTCTCTTCGATTAAGCGATGAAGGCCATACATAGCCTTCATCGTAGACGGCGTTCTTAGTTTGTGCGACGACGCGTTAACGC
The DNA here is from genome assembly GCF_003986875.1 of Enterobacter sp. WCHEn090032. Lineage (NCBI taxonomy): Bacteria > Pseudomonadati > Pseudomonadota > Gammaproteobacteria > Enterobacterales > Enterobacteriaceae > Enterobacter > Enterobacter sp. WCHEn090032. Next base: position 22,368 of record NZ_RXRN01000020.1, on the reverse strand, counting down.
CACGCCAGCGCCCGTCAGTGCGCCGACAATCCCCCACATAATCATCAGGAATGCACGACGCGGACTATCGCGTTTTACAGGTTCTTCAGGCGTTCTCAAATAACGATAGGTCTGAAAACGCGGGTCCAGCGTCGGACCGACATTCAGGGTAGTGAGCATGGCGCGGTTTTGATCGTAGTCGAGGTCAAAATCGGGGCCAACGGCCTGAAGATTTTCCAGACGTGCCTGCAGCATGGGGCGGCCAAGAAGGAACATTTCAGAATCCGGGAGTTCATCAGCCGGTACATCCGTTTCGCTGCGGGAAATATTGTGCTGTTCCGCAATTTTCAGCGCCTGCTCAATATTGTGTACGCGGCGAGCGAAAATGGCTTTCGCCACCTCTTCCTGACGTTTTACCTGCGCCTTCATCTGGATGGTGCGGGCCGCCCAGGCGCCTTTCAGCTCTTCATTGAGATGACTGGCAGCACGCTGGCTGGCAAACGCAACGTACTGGCGCAACAGGTTGTTGGCATCCGGCGCGGTTTCTGCAATCAGCTTGACGCTGTCATTCACGTTACGCAGCGCATCGCCCGGCATAAACTGGATATTGTTAATCAGGTCATCTAACAGCGCGGCATCCGCCTTGCTGTTACCCACCATACGCTGCTTGTAATAATCCGTCTGGGACCAGAAGTCGCGACGCGTGTCCCAGGAGGCCAGCTGCATCACAAACTCTTTATAGGCTTCATCCATAACAGAAGCCTGGTCAGGTGTCGCCAGATTGGCCTTGATATCCAGGTTACGCAGGAACTGCTGCTGAGAATAAAACCCACCGAGCATGTTAACCGTAGGTCGGTCTGTGATTGCCGTGGCGCTCCACTCCTGTTTTGCAAAGAAAGTGTAGGCCAGGGCTAACAGTGCGAACCCCAGTGCGATCCCCGCAATCCAAAGTTTGCCTGCCCATAACACGCGAAACAAACCACGAATATCCAGTTCATTCTCAGTTACCACTGATTTCGCTCCCGCCAACGGTTGAGTCATCATAGTCCCGGTTTTACTTAGTTAATGTTGGGTTTTTGTCATTGTTACGACGCATCCTGCGTTTCAGACGTTTAATGAATCGCGCCACTTTCCATGCGCGCTTAATACAGTAGCCGTACAGGAAAAATGCTAGCAAGAATAATACCAACATTACCCATTCAGGAATAAAGTGGGCATATTCAGCCGCGACGCCAATGGCGGCCAGAATAGCAGCGGCCAGGGTGATCAGCACAAACGCCTGACGAGAAGTAAAACCTGCGCGCATGATGAGATGGTGAATATGCTGACGGTCAGGCGAGAAAGGACTCATCCCTTTACGCAGACGGCGATACATAATCGCCACCATATCCATTAATGGAATAGCAATGATCCACAATGCCGTGACCGGACTGATCGGGTGAGTTTTGCCCTGCGTCGTTTCGAGCAAAATCCAGATCACGGTGAAACCAATCAATGTACTGCCCGCATCACCCATAAAGACTTTATAGCGACGCCCGAGCGCACCGAGGTTCAGGAGAATATAAGGCAGGATGGCGGCAATCATGGCAAAACACCACATTGCCAGGCTGTACTGGCCATCAAACCACAAAATAATGCCGATGGCGGCGAACGAAACAGAAGACAATCCCCCGAGCAGGCCGTCAATGCCGTCGACCATGTTGAAGGCATTGATGGCTGCCCAGACGGCAAAGAGCGTCAGGAAGAAACCAAATGGACCCAGGACTAACTCCCAGGGGCCAAACACATAACCGAGGCTTCTCAGGTACAGCCCACCCACGACCATCATCACCACGCCAATCGCCGCCTGGACGGTGGCGCGTATTTTCACCGCGATATCGAACCGGTCATCAAGCGCCCCGACGAGGACCAGGACGCCCGCACAGGCAATATAGAGGGCTGCGTGTGGAATATAATAATCCGCAATACCAAACGTGAAACAGATACCTGCGTAAACAGAGATCCCTCCAACAAGAGGAATAAGTCCCTGATGACGTTTACGAAAATTAGGTTTGTCCACCAACCCTATTCTTTTTGCCACCTTACGCGCGATGAACAAAAAACAGGTTGTGAATAAAAATATACTGATTAGCTCAGTCACAACGGTGAGTAGATTCACAATGGATTGCTCTCAACAAATGTTAGTCCCGGAAGTATAACCATGAAGCCACCGCCTCAGAAGTAATAAAGGTGGCTTCTCACAACTCCCTTTGTATATTTTTCAATCAATTATTTCTTTGACTGTATAAACGGTCCTATTGTCGCACCGACCGGTCAAAATTGGGAGTAGGTGGTACTAGCGTATAGTCCATAAAAGAAAAACGCCACGTAAAAACGTGGCGTTCACTGGCTTTATTTGCGTTACGAGCGTTTCATCATGTCGAAGAAATCGTCGTTGGTTTTGGTCATCGCCAGTTTGTTAATGAGGAACTCCATCGCGTCAATTTCACCCATTGGATGGATGATTTTGCGCAGGATCCACATTTTCTGCAGCTCTTCCTGGGTGGTGAGCAGCTCTTCTTTACGGGTACCGGAACGGTTGTAGTCGATTGCCGGGAAGACGCGTTTTTCTGCAATTTTACGAGAAAGGTGCAGTTCCATGTTGCCTGTCCCTTTAAACTCTTCGTAAATCACTTCGTCCATTTTGGAGCCGGTATCGATCAGCGCTGTCGCGATGATCGTCAGGCTGCCGCCCTCTTCCACGTTACGTGCTGCACCGAAGAAGCGTTTTGGACGATGCAGGGCGTTAGCATCCACACCACCGGTCAGTACTTTACCGGAAGCCGGGACCACGGTGTTGTAGGCACGTGCCAGACGCGTAATGGAGTCGAGCAGGATGATCACGTCTTTCTTGTGCTCAACCAGGCGTTTCGCCTTCTCGATCACCATCTCAGCCACCTGAACGTGGCGAGAGGCCGGTTCGTCAAAGGTCGAAGCCACAACTTCACCTTTAACCAGACGCTGCATCTCGGTAACTTCTTCCGGACGTTCGTCAATCAGCAGCACCATCAGCACACAGTCAGGGTGGTTGTAAGCAATGCTCTGCGCGATGTTCTGCAGCAGCATGGTTTTACCCGCTTTTGGCGGTGCCACAATCAGACCACGCTGCCCACGACCGATTGGTGAGGCCAGATCCAGAACACGTGCGGTTAAGTCTTCGGTAGAACCGTTACCACGCTCCATACGCAGGCGAGAGTTCGCGTGCAGCGGCGTTAAGTTCTCAAAGAGGATCTTATTACGCGAGTTTTCTGGTTTGTCGAAGTTAACTTCGTTGACTTTCAACAGCGCAAAGTAGCGTTCACCCTCTTTAGGAGGACGAATCTTACCTGAAATGGTGTCACCAGTGCGGAGGTTGAAACGGCGGATTTGGCTGGGGGATACGTAGATGTCGTCAGGGCCGGCGAGGTAGGAGCTGTCTGCAGAGCGGAGGAAACCAAATCCGTCTTGCAATATCTCCAGCACACCGTCGCCAAAGATATCTTCGCCACTCTTAGCGTGCTGCTTCAGGATGGCGAAAATGATGTCCTGCTTGCGCATACGAGCCTGGTTTTCCAGTCCCATATTTTCGCCGAGAGTGATCAGCTCAGAAACCGGCGTATTCTTTAATTCGGTAAGATTCATAATGGTGTGGGTTCTTAAACTCGGGGTGATTCTCGAACTTAATGTTGTGAATGGTATGGCAGGGTCATCCATGCCTGTTTAGCGGCCATCAACTCATGTCTGTTCGCTGTCTGGTCACAGGGAAAGAACGCAGAACTGAAACGACAAGACGGATTGAGTGACAAGCCCGGAATTTAGCCACTTCACGCACTGTTTATGTCAACAACGGGAAGTATCGGGTAAAACAAGATTCAAACAACAAGATATGTTTAAAACGAAGTCATAGCTAACTTAGCACGACTTCTGCCGGGCGTCCAGAGTTCCACATCATTTAGCAAGATGCTCTGGACGCACAGCGGAGAAACCTTACGCCAGGTTAGCGTCCAGGAACTCTTTCAGTTGACCTTTGGACAGCGCGCCCACTTTGGTCGCCGCCACTTCGCCGTTTTTGAACAGCAGCAGGGTCGGGATACCACGGATACCGTATTTTGGTGCGGTACCCGGGTTCTGGTCGATGTTCAGCTTGGCAACGGTCAGTTTGCCCTGATATTCGTCGGCGATCTCATCCAGAATCGGGGCGATCATTTTGCAAGGACCACACCATTCAGCCCAGAAATCGACGAGGATCAGCCCGTCAGCCTTAAGTACGTCCGTGTCAAAACTGTCGTCTGTCAGGTGAATAATTTTATCGCTCATATATAACTCCACAGGAATAAGCCTGGTACGTTGGTTTTGTCTCCACCAACGACGTGTTGATGTCGCATTAACCAACTAAAGGTTGACTTTATTTCACCGGATACGCTTTCGTAAAGCAATAGTAAGCTGATATTCTACCACACTATGAGCAAAACACATTTAACAGAACAGAAGTTTTCCGACTTCGCCCTGCACCCAAAAGTGATTGAAGCCCTTGAAAACAAAGGCTTTCATAACTGCACGCCCATTCAGGCCCTCGCCCTGCCGCTGACGCTGGCCGGTCGCGATGTTGCAGGGCAGGCGCAAACCGGTACTGGCAAAACGATGGCGTTTTTGACGTCAACGTTTCATTATTTACTTTCTCACCCAGCGATTGCAGACCGCAAAGTTAACCAGCCGCGCGCGCTAATTATGGCCCCGACGCGAGAACTGGCGGTACAGATCCACGCAGACGCTGAACCCCTGGCACAGGCTACCGGCCTGAAGCTGGGTCTGGCCTATGGCGGTGACGGTTACGATAAGCAGCTGAAAGTGCTGGAAAGCGGTGTGGATATCCTGATCGGTACCACTGGCCGTCTTATCGATTACGCCAAACAGAACCACATTAACCTCGGTGCCATTCAGGTTGTGGTGCTCGATGAAGCCGACCGCATGTACGATTTGGGCTTCATTAAAGACATCCGCTGGCTGTTCCGCCGCATGCCGCCGGCCAACCAGCGTCTGAATATGCTGTTCTCTGCCACCCTCTCTTACCGTGTACGTGAACTGGCGTTCGAACAGATGAACAACGCCGAATATGTGGAAGTGGAGCCGGAGCAGAAAACGGGTCACCGCATTAAAGAAGAGCTCTTCTATCCTTCCAATGAAGAGAAAATGCGTCTGCTGCAAACGCTGATTGAAGAAGAGTGGCCGGATCGCGCCATTATCTTCGCGAACACCAAACACCGTTGTGAAGACATCTGGGGCCATCTGGCTGCTGATGGTCACCGTGTAGGTCTGTTGACCGGCGACGTGGCGCAGAAAAAACGCCTGCGTATTCTCGAAGAGTTTACCCGTGGCGATCTCGACATTCTGGTCGCAACCGACGTGGCAGCACGTGGTTTGCACATTCCAGCCGTGACACACGTCTTCAACTATGACCTGCCAGACGACTGTGAAGACTATGTACACCGTATCGGTCGTACCGGTCGTGCGGGCGCAAGCGGTCACTCGATTAGCCTTGCGTGTGAAGAGTATGCACTGAATCTGCCCGCCATTGAGGCTTACATCGGTCACTCTATTCCGCAGAGCAAATACAATCCGGAAGCGCTGTTAAGCGAACTGCCGCCGCCTAAGCGTCTTACCCGCCCACGCTCCGGCAATGGTCCGCGTCGTTCAGGTGGCGCGCCGCGTAATCGTCGTCGTTCAGGTTAAGAAAATATGCTCAGCTCCACCTCGCTTTACGCAGCCATCGATCTCGGTTCGAATAGTTTTCATATGCTGGTTGTGCGCGAGGTGGCGGGAAGCATACAAACGCTGACGCGCATTAAGCGCAAGGTCCGCCTCGCGGCGGGCCTGAGCAGCGACAATTACCTCTCACCAGAAGCCATGGAACGTGGCTGGCAGTGTCTGCGGCTCTTCGCTGAGCGTCTGCAGGATATCCCCCATTCCCAAATCACCGTTGTCGCCACCGCGACACTCCGCCTGGCGGTTAACGCCGTGGATTTTATTGCCAGAGCGCAGGAAATTCTCGGTTGTCCGGTTCAGGTGATCAGCGGTGAAGAAGAAGCTCGCCTGATTTATCAAGGTGTTGCGCATACCACAGGGGGCGACGATCGCCGTCTGGTGGTGGATATCGGCGGTGCCAGCACGGAGCTGGTCACCGGTACAGGCGCGCAGGCGACCTCGCTGTTTAGCCTGTCGATGGGCTGTGTGACCTGGCTTGAGCGCTACTTTGCCGACCGCAATCTCGGCAAAGAGAACTTCGACGAGGCAGAAAATGCCGCGCGCGAGGTATTACGTCCGGTGATGGACGAACTGCGCTATCACGGCTGGAAAGTCTGCGTAGGTGCCTCGGGTACCGTGCAGGCCTTGCAGGAAATCATGATGGCACAGGGCATGGACGAGCGGATTACGCTTGCCAAGCTTCAGCAGCTAAAACAGCGCGCTATTCAGTGCGGACGACTGGAAGAGCTGGAAATTGAAGGCCTGACCCTTGAACGTGCGCTGGTCTTCCCCAGCGGGCTGGCCATTCTGATCGCCATTTTCACCGAGCTCAACATCACCTGTATGACGCTGGCCGGCGGCGCACTGCGCGAAGGTCTGGTGTATGGGATGTTGCATCTGTCGGTTGATCAGGACATTCGTAGCCGTACCCTGCGCAACGTGCAGCGCCGTTTTCTGGTGGATATCGACCAGGCTGGTCGCGTGGCGCAACTGGCGTCACGCTTCGCCGATCAGGTCACTAACGCATGGGATCTCGATCATCTGAGCCGCGATCTCTTGCTGAGTGCCTGTGCGCTCCATGAAGTGGGGCTGAGCATTGATTTTAAGCAGGCTCCTGCTCACGCTGCGTATCTGGTGCGTAACCTTGATTTACCGGGTTATACCCCCGCCCAGAAAAAACTGCTGGCAACGCTGCTGCTGAACCAGACCAATGCCGTTGATCTCTCTTCTTTGCACCAGCAAAACGCCGTACCGCCGCGCGTGGCCGAGCATCTGTGCCGTCTGCTGCGTCTGGCGATCCTGTTTGCCAGCCGCCGCCGCGATGATTTGCTGCCTGCGATCAATCTGGTGGCCGATGACGAAAAATTGTCCCTGACGCTGCCGGAAAAGTGGCTGGATAATCACCCGCTTGGGGCTGAGTTGATCGAGCAGGAATGCCAGTGGCAGAGCTATGTGCACTGGGTGCTTGAGGTGAATTAATACCCTGAATATTGCCGGGTGGCGGCTTCGCCTTACCCGGCCTACAAAAAATTATCCTTTCTCTTTCGCTTTTGCCAGCATGGCGCGAATGTTCGCCACGTTAGCCTGCCCCTTGTGCATACGCTCTTCTGCGGTAATCACTTTGCGCTCCTGTTCCCAGATCAGGTCATCCTGCGGCAGTTCCAGCAGGAATCGGCTCGGCTCCGGGCGCACCAGCTCGCCGTATTGACGACGCTCTTTACATAGGGTGAACGTCAGCTCTTTCTGCGCGCGGGTGATCCCCACATAGGCCAGACGGCGCTCCTCGTCGACGTTGTCTTCATCGATACTGCTCTGGTGCGGCAATAACCCCTCTTCCATGCCAACCAGATAGACATACGGGAACTCCAGCCCTTTTGACGCATGGAGCGTCATCAGCTGAACCTGATCGGCCTCTTCTTCGCTCTCGCCGCGCTCCATCATATCGCGCAGGGTAAAGCGGGTGACCACCTGCGTCAGGGTCATTGGCTCGTCGATTTCGGAGCCTTCCAGCATTTCCGTCATCCAGCTGAACAGCTGGTTAACGTTTTTCATACGCATCTCTGCCGCCTTCGGGCTGGCTGACGTTTCATACAGCCAGGACTCGTAGTCGATGCCGTGGATCAGGTCGCGGACAGCGGCCACCGGTTCACGCTCCGCCAGACGCTGCACTTCACCCAGCCAGTGGGTAAAGCGGGTTAACGAATCATAACCCCGACCGGTTAACGTCTGGCTCAGCCCCAGGTCGAAGCTGGCCGTGAACAGGCTTTTGTTGCGCGTCATCGCCCATTCGCCCAGCTTTTGCAGGGTCGCCGGACCAATCTCACGTTTCGGGGTATTCACAATACGCAGAAACGCGCTGTCATCATCCGGGTTGGTGAGCACGCGCAGGTAAGCCAGCAGATCTTTGATTTCCGGCCGCGAGAAGAACGAGGTGCCGCCCGAAATTTTGTACGGGATGCGGTTCTGCATCAGCATCTTTTCAAAGACGCGCGACTGATGATTACCGCGATAGAGGATCGCGTAATCCTTGTAGTCGGTTTTATTGACGAAGTGGTGAGCAATCAGTTCACCCGTGACGCGCTCCGCTTCGTGCTCTTCATTGTTGGCACTGAGCACTTTCAGCTCTGTGCCATAGCCGAGTTCAGAGAACAGGCGCTTCTCAAACACGTGCGGGTTATTGGCAATCAGAATATTGGCCGCTTTCAGGATGCGCCCCGAGGAGCGATAGTTCTGCTCGAGCTTAATCACCTGCAGCGCCGGAAAATCTTTACTCAGCAGCACCAGGTTTTGAGGACGCGCACCGCGCCAGGAGTAAATAGACTGGTCGTCATCGCCTACCACGGTGAAACGCGCACGCTGTCCCACCAGCAGCTTCACCAGCTCATACTGGCTGGTATTGGTATCCTGATATTCATCCACCAGCAGGTAGCGGATCTTGTTTTGCCAGCGCTCGCGCACCTCTTCATTACGCTGCAGCAGCAGCGTTGGCAGCAGGATCAGGTCGTCAAAATCCAGCACGTTGCACGCTTTCATGTGCGCATCGTACAGGCCGTAGCAATGGGCGAAGATCCGATCCCGTTCGCCTTTGGCACTCGCCGCCGCCTGTGCGGGAGTCATTAGATCGTTTTTCCAGTTGGAGATCGTCGAGATCAGCTGTTGCAACAGCACTTTGTCATCTTCGATCAGCCCCTCGGTGAGCTCTTTGAGCAACGCCACCTGATCGGTGTCATCGAAAAGCGAGAAGTTGGCCTTCATTCCCAGCGCCGCATATTCGCGTTTGATGATATCCAGCCCCAGCGTGTGGAAGGTGGAGATCATCAGGCCGCGTGCCTCTTTACGCCCCAGGGTCTGGCCGACACGCTCTTTCATTTCACGTGCCGCTTTATTGGTAAAGGTTACCGCCGCAATATGCCTGGCCTGATAGCCGCAGCCGCGGATCAGGTGGGCAATTTTATTGGTGATCACGCGGGTTTTACCGGAGCCAGCCCCCGCCAGCACCAGACACGGTCCGGTGACAAATTCGACGGCTTGTTGTTGTCCGGGGTTTAAACGCATAAATGATCACTCAATGAAAGTCAGGAGGGGAGAATAACAGCGTGGTAGTATAGCGAGCCTAATCCATACCACTCAAGGCACGATCATGGCAAAAACAGCAGCAGCACTGCATATTCTTGTTAAAGAAGAGAAACTGGCTCTGGATCTTCTGGAGCAGCTTAAAAACGGCGCCGACTTCGGCAAGCTGGCGAAGAAACACTCCATTTGTCCATCAGGCAAACGCGGTGGTGATTTAGGTGAATTCCGCCAGGGTCAGATGGTTCCGGCGTTTGATAAAGTGGTCTTCTCCTGCCCGGTGCTGGAGCCAACCGGACCGCTGCACACGCAGTTCGGCTACCACGTGATTAAAGTGCTGTATCGGAAATAAACAGCAAGGCCTTCTCTTAGAGAAGGCCTTTAATGTTTGCACCCTCTCCCTGTGGGAGAGGGACAGGATGAGGGCATCAGCCCGCACCTGTTGTTAACCCGCTACCGCGATACGCTTCATGTCGGTCATGTAGCCACGCAGTTTGTGACCCACTTTCTCGATCTGGTGGCTGCGAATGGCTTCGTTTACATCACGCAGCTGTGCGTTGTCCACGGCACCTTCCGCAATCGCCTTGCCCAGATCGCCCGGCTGCAGGGTGGTCATGAACTCTTTCAGCAGCGGTACACAGGCATAAGAGAACAGATAGTTACCGTATTCTGCGGTATCCGAGATAACCACGTTCATTTCGTACAGACGCTTACGGGCGATGGTATTCGCGATCAGCGGCAACTCGTGCAGTGATTCGTAGTAAGCAGACTCTTCGATGATGCCGGAATCCACCATGGTTTCGAACGCCAGCTCAACGCCTGCTTTCACCATCGCGATCATCAGTACGCCTTTATCGAAGTACTCCTGCTCGCCGATTTTACCTTCATACTGTGGCGCGGTTTCGAACGCGGTTTTACCGGTCTCTTCACGCCAGGTCAGCAGTTTCTTATCGTCGTTCGCCCAGTCCGCCATCATACCGGAAGAGAACTCGCCGGAGATAATGTCGTCCATATGTTTCTGGAACAGCGGAGCCATGATGGTTTTCAGCTGCTCAGACAGCGCGTATGCACGCAGTTTCGCCGGATTGGACAGACGGTCCATCATCAGGGTGATACCGCCCTGTTTCAGCGCTTCGGTGATGGTTTCCCAGCCGAACTGAATCAGTTTTTCTGCGTATGCCGGGTCGGTACCCTCTTCCACCAGCTTGTCGAAGCACAGCAGGGAGCCCGCCTGCAGCATGCCGCACAGAATGGTCTGCTCGCCCATCAGGTCAGATTTCACTTCAGCCACGAAGGACGATTCCAGAACGCCCGCACGGTGGCCGCCGGTCGCCGCTGCCCATGCTTTGGCGATCGCCATCCCTTCGCCTTTCGGATCGTTTTCCGGGTGAACCGCGATGAGGGTCGGCACGCCGAAACCACGCTTGTACTCTTCACGCACTTCTGTCCCCGGGCATTTCGGTGCAACCATCACGACGGTGATGTCTTTACGGATTTGCTCGCCCACTTCAACGATGTTGAAGCCGTGAGAGTAACCCAGCGCCGCGCCGTCTTTCATCAGCGGCTGCACGGAACGCACAACGTCAGAGTGCTGTTTGTCTGGCGTCAGGTTAACCACCAAATCCGCCTGCGGGATCAGCTCTTCGTAGGTACCTACTTTAAAACCGTTTTCGGTCGCTTTACGCCATGAAGCACGCTTCTCAGCAATGGCTTCTTTGCGCAGGGCGTAAGAGATATCCAGACCGGAGTCACGCATGTTCAGGCCCTGGTTCAGACCCTGTGCGCCACAGCCGACGATGACCACTTTTTTCCCCTGAAGATAGCTCGCGCCATCGGCAAATTCGTCGCGCGCCATAAAGCGGCATTTGCCCAGCTGCGCCAGCTGCTGGCGCAGATTCAGTGTGTTGAAGTAGTTAGCCATGGTGATACCTCGTGATGTTGTGTTGTCGTGCTTATTGTTCGGTTCGCTTATGCGAGAATGAACTTACTATATGACAGGAATTTTATTGCGGAAATTGATATATTCACAACGTCATGTTGCAATATCTGCAATGTAAAACGGGGGAGTGGAATCCGTGGATTTACGCGATCTGAAAATGTTCCTGCATCTGGCAGAAAGCCGCCATTTTGGCCGCAGCGCCCGGGCGATGCACGTCAGCCCCTCCACGCTTTCACGCCAGATCCAGCGTCTTGAAGAAGACCTCGGCCAGCCGCTGTTTGTGCGCGATAACCGTACCGTCACGCTCACGGAAGCGGGAGAAGAGCTGCGGATTTTTGCCCAGCAAACCTTGTTGCAGTATCAGCAGCTGCGGCACACCATCGATCAGCAAGGGCCGTCGCTCTCCGGTGAGCTGCATATTTTCTGCTCCGTGACCGCCGCCTACAGCCATCTGCCGCCTATCCTTGACCGTTTCCGCGCGGAACACCCCTCGGTTGAAATAAAACTCACCACCGGCGACGCCGCCGACGCGATGGAAAAAGTGGTCACCGGCGAAGCGGATCTGGCGATTGCCGGGAAACCGGAAACCCTGCCCGGCGCGGTGGCGTTTTCGATGCTGGAAAATCTGGCGGTGGTACTGATCGCTCCGGCGCTGCCGTGCCCGGTGCGTAATCAGGTGTCAGTGGAAAAGCCGGACTGGTCAACGGTACCGTTTATCATGGCCGATCAGGGGCCGGTACGTCGCCGCATCGAGCTGTGGTTCCGTCGGCAAAAAATCAGCAATCCGTCGATTTACGCCACGGTCGGTGGTCATGAGGCGATGGTGTCAATGGTGGCACTCGGCTGCGGCGTGGCGCTGCTGCCGGAAGTAGTGCTGGAAAATAGCCCGGAGCCGGTACGTAATCGCGTGATGATTTTAGAACGCAGCGATGAGAAGACGCCGTTTGAGCTTGGCGTATGTGCACAAAAAAAGCGGCTGCATGAGCCGCTTATTGATGCGTTCTGGAAGATATTGCCGAACCACTGAAGCCGGGTGGCGCTGCGCTTACCAGGCCAACGCGCAGCCGAACCGTTAGCCCGCGAGGAAGAACCTGAACGCCGGGTTATGGGTCTCATCGTGGCACTCGTAGCCCAGCTCGTTCAGGCGCGTTTCGAAATCCGGCTCGTGCTCGGCGAGTTCAAACGCCGCCAGCACGCGGCCGTAATCGGTGCCGTGGCTGCGGTAGTGGAACAGGGAGATGTTCCAGTGCGTGCCCAGCGTATGCAGGAACTTCAGCAGCGCACCCGGTGATTCCGGGAATTCGAAGCTGTAAAGACGTTCCTGGAGCGGCTTCGACGGACGTCCGCCGACCATATAGCGCACGTGCAGCTTCGCCATTTCGTCGTCAGAGAGATCCACCACGCTGTAGCCACCTTCATGCAACAGGTTGAGGATCTCTTTGCGCTCTTCCAGACCGCGGCTTAAACGCACGCCGACAAAAATGCAGGCGTCTTTCGCATCGGCAAAACGGTAGTTGAACTCCGTCACCGAACGGCCCCCCAGCAGCTGGCAGAACTTGAGGAAACTGCCCTTCTCTTCCGGAATGGTGACCGCCAGCAGCGCTTCACGCTGTTCACCCAGCTCGCAGCGCTCGGAAACGTAGCGCAGGCCGTGGAAATTGACGTTAGCCCCCGAGAGTACATGCGCCAGGCGCTCGCCGCGAATATTGTGCTGGGCGATGTATTTTTTCATTCCCGCCAGCGCCAGCGCGCCGGATGGTTCTGCCACCGCACGCACATCCTCAAACAGATCTTTCATCGCTGCACAGATTGCATCACTGTCAACGGTAATGATGTCATCGAGATACTCCCGACACAGGCGGAAGGTTTCGTCGCCAATGCGCTTCACCGCCACACCTTCGGCAAACAGCCCGACGCGGGGCAGATCTACCGGATGCCCGGCATCCAGCGCCGCTTTCAGGCAGGCAGAATCTTCTGCTTCCACGGCAATGACTTTGATCTGCGGCATCAGCTGTTTGATCAGCACCGCTACGCCCGCCGCTAATCCACCACCGCCCACCGGAACGAAAACGCGGTCGAGATGGGCATCCTGCTGCAGCAGCTCCAGCGCCAGCGTGCCCTGGCCGGCAATCACCATCGGGTGGTCGAACGGCGGCACCCAGGTGAATCCCTGCTGTTGCGCCAGCTCAATCGCTTTGGCTTTCGCTTCATCAAAGTTTGCCCCATGGAGTAGCACTTCGCCGCCGAAGCCTCGTACCGCGTCGACTTTGATATCCGCAGTAGCCACCGGCATCACGATTAACGCTTTCAACCCTAAACGGGCAGACGAGAACGCCACACCCTGCGCATGGTTACCGGCAGACGCCGTAATCACGCCGCGCGCTTTTTGCTCATCGCTCAGCCCGGCCATCATCGCGTAGGCCCCGCGTAGCTTAAAGCTGTGCACCGGCTGACGGTCTTCACGCTTGACCAGAATGACGTTGTCGAGGCGCGAGGAGAGTTTTTCCATTTTCTGCAGCGGAGTGACCTGTACCGCTTCATAGACCGGCGCGCGCAGCACCGCCCGGAGATATTCCGCCCCCTCAGGGGCGGCGGATAAGGGTTGTGACTCGGCCATCATTAGCCCCCAAGTTTCGATTTATCGCGTACCGCGCCTTTGTCTGCACTGGTCGCCAGGCTCGCGTAAGCGCGCAGGGCAAAGGAGACTTCACGCTGGCGGTCTTTTGGCGTCCAGGCTTTATCACCGCGCGCTTCCTGTGCTTCACGACGCGCCGCAATTTCCTGATCGCTCAGCTTGAGCTGGATCCCGCGATTCGGAATGTCGATTTCGATCAGGTCACCATCTTCGATGATGGCGATGTTGCCGCCGCTTGCCGCTTCCGGAGAGACGTGGCCGATGGAGAGGCCTGAAGTACCGCCCGAAAAACGTCCGTCGGTGATCAGCGCGCAGGCTTTACCGAGGCCCATGGATTTCAGGAAAGTGGTTGGGTAGAGCATCTCCTGCATGCCCGGCCCGCCTTTTGGCCCTTCGTAGCGGATGACAACCACGTCGCCCTCCACCACTTTACCGCCCAGGATGGCGTCTACCGCCTCATCCTGGCTTTCGTAGACTTTTGCCGGGCCAGTAAACTTGAGGATACTGTCATCTACGCCAGCGGTTTTGACGATACAGCCATTTTCAGCGAAGTTACCGTACAGCACGGCCAGACCGCCGTCTTTGCTGTAGGCATGTTCAAGAGAGCGGATACACCCTTCAGCGCGGTCATCGTCCAGCGTGTCCCAGCGGCAATCCTGGGAGAAGGCCTGCGTGGTGCGAATACCGGCCGGGCCGGCGCGGAACATCTTTTTCACCGCGTCGTCTTTGGTCAGCATCACGTCGTATTTATCCAGCGTCTGCGGCAGCGTCAGGCCAAGCACATTCTGAACGTCGCGGTTCAGCAGCCCGGCGCGATCCAGCTCGCCGAGAATACCGATGACGCCACCCGCGCGATGGACGTCTTCCATGTGGTATTTCTGGGTGCTTGGCGCGACCTTACACAGCTGTGGCACTTTGCGGGAGAGCTTATCGATATCGCTCATGGTGAAGTCGATTTCGGCTTCCTGCGCGGCGGCCAGCAGGTGCAGAACGGTATTGGTGGAACCGCCCATGGCGATATCCAGCGTCATGGCGTTTTCAAACGCGGCCTTGCTGGCGATGTTGCGCGGCAGCGCGCTGGCATCGTCCTGCTCGTAGTAACGTTTGGTCAGCTCAACGATGCACTTACCGGCGTTAAGGAACAGCTGTTTACGATCGGCGTGGGTCGCCAGCAGCGAGCCGTTGCCCGGCTGAGACAGGCCCAGCGCTTCGGTCAGACAGTTCATAGAGTTGGCGGTGAACATCCCGGAACAGGAGCCGCAGGTTGGGCACGCGGAACGCTCCACCTGATTACTCTGCTCGTCAGAGACTTTCGGGTCCGCGCCCTGAATCATCGCATCCACCAGGTCGAGCTTGATGATTTTGTCGGAAAGCTTGGTTTTACCCGCTTCCATTGGACCGCCGGAGACGAAGATCACCGGAATGTTCAGGCGCAGGGAGGCCATCAGCATCCCCGGGGTGATTTTATCGCAGTTGGAGATACAAACCATGGCATCAGCGCAGTGGGCGTTAACCATGTACTCCACCGAGTCGGCGATCAGCTCGCGCGACGGCAGTGAATAGAGCATGCCCCCGTGACCCATCGCGATACCGTCATCCACCGCAATGGTGTTGAACTCTTTCGCCACCCCGCCAGCAGCTTCAATTTGCTCGGCAACCAGCTTACCGAGATCGCGCAGGTGCACGTGGCCCGGTACGAACTGGGTAAAGGAGTTCACCACGGCGATAATCGGCTTACCGAAATCAGCGTCGGTCATCCCGGTGGCGCGCCACAGCGCGCGGGCACCGGCCATGTTACGGCCGTGGGTGGTGGTGGCGGAACGATACTTAGGCATGCTTTATTTACTCCCGTCTGACGAGTCAAAGGGACGGTGCGTGCCGTCCCATATTTATGCTTATTGATTAACCTGATCCAACCAGCCGTATTTGTCTTCTGTTTCGCCGGTAAAGAGGCCGAAGAAGGCTTGTTGAATGCGTTTGGTGACCGGACCACAGCGGCCTGCGCCTACCTGAATACCGTCTACGCTGCGAACCGGCGTGATTTCAGCCGCGGTACCGGACATAAACACTTCATCCGCCAGGTACAAGGATTCGCGGGACAGGACCTGCTCACGCACTTCGATACCCAGATCTTTCGCCAGCTTGATGATGGCGTCACGGGTGATGCCCGGCAGCGCGGACGAGGTGAACGGCGGCGTGAACAGGATGCCATCTTTCACTTCAAACAGGTTTTCACCGGCGCCTTCGGAGATGTAGCCGTTCACATCGAGCGCGATACCTTCCTGATATCCGTGACGGCGCGCTTCGCTACCGACCAGCAGGGAAGAGAGGTAGTTACCGCCCGCTTTAGCGGCGGTCGGGATCGTATTGGGTGCCACACGATTCCAGGAAGAGACCATTGCGTCGATCCCCTGCTCCAGCGCTTCTGCACCCAGGTAGGCACCCCACGGGAACGCGGCAATGATCACATCCGTGGTATAACCGGCTGGCGGGTTAACGCCCATCCCTACGTCACCCACGAAAACCAGCGGACGAATATAGGCACTGGTCAGATTGTTTTTACGGATGACCTCGCGGCAGGCTTCCATCAGCTCATCAACGCTCTGAGAAACCGGGAAACGATAAATTTTGGCTGAGTCATGCAGACGCTGCATATGTTCACGATGACGGAACACCACTGGCCCTTTGTGAGAGTCGTAGCAACGGATCCCTTCAAAGACAGAAGTACCGTAGTGCAGCGCGTGGGACATCACGTGGACTTTCGCGTCCTCCCAGCGAACCATCTCACCATTGAACCAAATGTAATCAGCTTTTTTTGTCGTCATTTTCTCTTCCTGTCACGCTTAAGCGCGGATTTGTTGTGATGTGGTTGTGCTCTGGCAGATGGCAACATGGGCAACGTCTACCAGCTTTGATAACTGACTAAACAGTAAGTCGACCGGGCGCGGGCTGGCAACGGTTAATTCGATACTGATGTTTTGGGCGTCAGTGGCCGTCTCCATATTCATAGAGCAAATCTGAAAGCCACGATGACGGACCACGCGCAAAACGCGCTCTAATGTCTCTGGATTGAAGCGAGCCTGTACGGCGACCTGATGTTGCATCATGATAATTTCTCCAGCATTTGTGAGTTACTGGCACCTGGCGGTACCAACGGCCAGACATTCTCAAGCTCGTCGATTGAGACATGAAGCAGGTAAGGCCCTTCGCTTGACAGCATGGTGTCGAGTGCCGCTTCAACCTGGTCTTTACGGGTGATGTGCTGGCCAGGAATGCCAAAGGCGCTGGCCAGGGTGAGGAAATCGGGATTATCAGTCAGAGTGGTTTCGCTGTAACGCTCCTGGAAGAAGAGTTGTTGCCACTGGCGAACCATCCCTAAACGCTGGTTATCGAGCAACACGATCTTCAGCGGCAACTGCTTGCGCTTCACGGTGCCCAGCTCCTGAACGTTCATCATGAAGGAGCCGTCACCGGAGATACAGATTACCGTATCGTTCGGGCGGGCAACCTGCGCACCCACGGCAGCAGGCAAGCCGAAGCCCATCGTGCCTAACCCGCTGGAGGTGATGAAATTTTCCGGGCGGGTATAGGTCATGTGCTGGGCGGACCACATCTGGTGTTGACCCACATCCGTCGTCACCACGCTGTCTGCGGGTTTCCGATCGGACAACTGCTTCAACAGCAGCGGCGCGTAAATGGCGTCGCCAGGATGATCGTAACGCCAGGCGTGTTCAGCGCGCAGGTCTGAGGTGTGCTTTCGCCAGGCATTGATATCCAGTGGCTGCTGTAATGCTGGTAACAGCGTATTGAGATCGCCCTGCAAGGCAACATGCGCCTGACGCAATTTGTTCATCTCCGCAGGGTCGATATCCATATGGATCACTTTGGCATTCGGCGCGAAGGTATTCAGCTTACCGGTGACGCGATCGTCAAAACGGGCACCCACGGCGATGAGCAAGTCACACTCCTGAACGGCCAGATTTGCCGCTTTGGTACCGTGCATCCCCAGCATGCCCAGATAACAGGGATAATCCGCATCTACCGCACCCAGCCCTTTCAGCGTGCAGGTAGCAGGCATTTGCGTCACCGCGATAAATTCACGCAGGGCAGGAACTGCCTGCGCCATGCCCACGCCACCACCGACGTACAGCATCGGCTGTTTCGCCTGGGCCAACATCTGCCGCGCCTCTTCCACTTCCGCATGCGAAAACGCATCGTCGCTTTCAACAGTGGAGAAGTGCGGTTCGAGATCGCCGATGGCCACCTGGATATCTTTCGGGATATCAACCAGAACCGGACCTGGACGGCCGGAACTTGCCACCTCGAACGCTTCTGCCATCACCCGCGGCAACTCTTCCAGAGACTGGACGAGGAAACTGTGTTTGGTGCAGGCCAGGGATAAGCCGAGAACGTCCACTTCCTGGAAAGCGTCGGTACCGATGAAGGGAGATGCAACCTGTCCGGTGATGGCGACGACCGGAACGGAATCGAGCAGCGCATCAGCCAGACCGGTGATCAGGTTAGTTGCACCGGGACCCGAGGTCGCCATGCAGACGCCGGTTTTGCCGGTGGCGCGCGCATAACCGATCGCCGCCATTGCCGCGCCCTGCTCGTGTCGGCACAACAGGTGCTCCACGCCGCCGTCATACAGTGCATCGTAAATCGGCATAATTGCGCCACCCGGATAACCGAATACTGTTTCGACTCCCTGCGCGCGCAACGCATGTACTACCCACTGTGCCCCATTCATAGTTAGTTCCCCGTCATAAATCGGGAGAAACAGAATTTTGTGCTATTTGTCATTCTCTGCTCCTCATTTGCGTTTTTTAGTCATAAAAAAACCCCCGGACCTTTCGGTGCGGGGGTCTTAGTTCGTTAAGGCTTGATTTCTAAGCCTTTCCTCGTCCAAGTGCAGCCCCGCACGGTGGGATAATAATCACCACCACGCTAATCACGACCAGGCTAATCACTCGTAGAAGGGCTGTCATTTTCAGTTCTTTTTGCATCTTGTTCGAAGGAATACCTAAAGAGTTATCACAGTTTTTAAACCAAACACAAGATTTATTTATGACCATTTTGATTAGCTCGCGAACCATATCTTTGAAAAGCATTGTTTTATATGAGAAAAACAGATGGTGAATATTTTTCATTTTTTTCGCCGCCGCCAGGTCATCATAACGGGCACGTTTTTTTCTGCGATGAGGCTTCCACTCACAAGAAATGATTACAAACTGCTGCTAAAAGTCTGGAAGTAATGCCGTAAAACACAAAAATAGCACTCAAGGTATGAAAGCGACAGTGGCATAGTCAGCGCCCGAGGAGGTGCTTATGTCACTGTCAGTTGTTTATACGCGTGCGGCTATTGGAGTAAAAGCACCGCTTATTTCTGTGGAGGTTCATCTGAGTAATGGACTGCCCGGCTTAACGCTTGTCGGTTTGCCAGAGACAACGGTGAAAGAAGCCAGAGATCGGGTCCGCAGCGCCATTATCAATAGCGGTTATACCTTCCCGGCGAAAAAGATCACCATCAACCTGGCGCCAGCGGATCTGCCTAAAGAGGGCGGGAGATATGATTTACCTATCGCTATTGCGCTTCTCGCCGCTTCTGAACAGCTTAATACGTCCAGGCTAGGCTCGTACGAGTTCATCGGGGAACTGGCGCTTACAGGCGCGCTGAGAGGCGTTCCTGGCGCTATCTCTGGCGCGCTGGAAGCCATACGTGCCGGTCGCGAAATCATTCTTGCCAATGAAAACAGTGCGGAAGTGAGCCTGATAGCCGAAAAAGGGTGCCTTATTGCCGGGCATTTGCAGGAGGTCTGCGCCCATCTTGAAGGGCGGCATAGGTTGTCAGAGCCCGAAGAAACGGAAGATATACCGCCTGAAAGCACCGACGATCTCAGCGATATTATCGGCCAGGAGCAGGGAAAGCGAGCGCTGGAGATCACCGCTGCCGGCGGGCATAACCTGTTGCTGATTGGCCCGCCGGGTACCGGAAAAACGATGCTGGCGAGCCGGTTGAATGGTTTACTTCCACCACTCAGTAACCATGAAGCACTCGAAAGCGCTGCGATAGTGAGCCTGGTGAGTTCAGTGTCGTTGCAAAAACAGTGGCGACGTCGCCCTTTCCGCTCTCCGCACCACAGCGCGTCCCTGACGGCCATGGTCGGAGGAGGTTCCATTCCGGGGCCAGGAGAGATTTCACTGGCACATAACGGCATCCTGTTTCTTGATGAACTACCTGAGTTTGAGCGGCGCGTGTTGGATGCCCTAAGGGAGCCGATTGAATCCGGAGAGATACATATCTCACGTACCCGAGCCAAAATAAGCTATCCGGCACAGTTCCAGCTGGTTGCGGCAATGAACCCCAGCCCGTCAGGTCATTATCAGGGGAATCACAACCGCTGTACGCCTGAACAAACGCTGCGATATCTGGGAAAGTTATCAGGCCCTTTCCTGGATCGTTTCGATTTATCCCTGGAGATCCCTTTGCCTCCTCCCGGCCTGCTCAGCCAGAGCAATGTCAGAGGAGAGTGTTCAGTAACGGTTCGCGATCGGGTTATTGCTGCTCAGGCCCGGCAGTACAGGCGGCAAAATAAACTGAATGCCCGTCTGGATAATGCTGAGATCCGACAGTTTTGCCAGCTAAAGGCTGAGGATGCGACGTGGCTGGAGGAAACGTTGACGCGCTTCGGGCTCTCTATTCGTGCATGGCAGCGTCTTTTAAAAGTGGCTCGTACTATCGCCGATGTCGAAAGCAGTCATGCAATTGAGAGACAGCATCTGCAGGAAGCGTTGAGCTATCGGGCAATCGACCGTTTACTTTTGCACCTGCAAAAGTTACTGGCGTAAAAAAGGGGCCGCAGCCCCTTTTTTCTTAGTCATCGGACTCGGTGTAATCTTCAGCACCTTCCATCTGCGGCTTACCGCCAGAAAGGGTATGGAAACGCTTTGGACGCTTAATGCGCGCCATGTACTTGATCCATACACGTTCCGCTTCAGATTGTGGTTCACGCTCACCACGGCACACGGAGACAAACTGCTTTTCATCTTCCGTTGCAGGCTCACGTTTACCCAGATCCAGCTCGTTGAAGGCATAACCATGACGCTCAAGCAGCTGCGCCTCTTTGATGGTGAAGTCGCCGTGACGAGAGAACCCGCGTGGATAATTTTTATTGTCGAAAAAACGATTAGTCGTCGTAAAGCTTTCCGCCATCCTACACGCTCCTAATTCTTTGGCCGAGCTATTTATGGCGCGGAGTATTAGTTACGCTTGACAGAGTGTAAAACAAAACATTTAAATCATAACGACAAATAATTTTGCGGAGAAAGATGTGGATACGGAATTGCTAAAAACTTTCCTTGAAGTGAGCAGAACACGCCACTTTGGGCGAGCAGCTGAAGCCCTTTATCTGACGCAGTCAGCAGTCAGTTTTCGTATTCGACAGCTGGAAAATCAACTGGGTGTGAATCTTTTTACCCGCCATCGCAACAACATCCGTTTGACACCTGCGGGTGAAAAACTGCTCCCGTACGCAGAAACGCTGATGAATACCTGGCAGGCAGCGCGCAAAGAGGTTGCCCATACTTCGAGGCACAATGAGTTCTCGATTGGGGCCAGCGCTTCTCTGTGGGAATGTATGTTAAGTCAGTGGCTTACCCGGCTGTATCATTCTCATGGTCATTTGCAATTCGAAGCCAGGATTGCGCAACGGCAGTCGCTGGTTAAGCAACTTCATGAGCGTCAGCTTGATCTTCTGATTACGACCGAAGCCCCCAAGATGGATGAATTTAGCAGCCAGATTGTTGGCCAGTTTGGTCTGGCGCTTTATGCCTCTGAACCTTCGATGATGAAGGCAGACCTGACCTATTTGCGGCTGGAATGGGGACCAGATTTTCAGCAGCATGAGGCGGGATTGATTGCACCTGATGATGTTCCACAGTTAACAACCAGCTCTGCAGAGATCGCCTGCCAGCAACTGCCCTTGTTAAAAGGGTGTACGTGGTTACCGGTTCGCTGGGCAGACACTAAAGCCGGGCTGCATACGGTGGTGGATTCCACCACGCTTACCAGGCCGCTGTATGCCATTTGGCTGCAAAATAGTGATAAGCAATCGCAGATCAAAGATCTATTAAAAATCAACGTGATGGATTGATATAGCAGCCAGCAGGGAGGCTGGCTGAAAATGAAGAAGCGGTGCTGTAGAGTATTTCGGGCAAAAAAAATCCTTTGCCGAAGCAAAGGATTATATATGGCAGGGGCGGAGAGACTCGAACTCGCGACACCCGGTTTTGGAGACCGGTGCTCTACCAACTGAGCTACGCCCCTAAAGTTTTTTGCCATTAAGCCTGCCAGTAAGGCAGGCTTAATGTCTTAATAAGTGGCGGAACGGACGGGACTCGAACCCGCGACCCCCTGCGTGACAGGCAGGTATTCTAACCGACTGAACTACCGCTCCACCGAAGACTGCTTGTAACCACCGGATTC